>NZ_JBHYJH010000239.1:0-10952 GCF_042740445.1 Streptomyces sp. NPDC059003
AGAAGGGGGCCTGGGGGCGGAGCCCCCAGTTCGGGAAGGGGCGGGGTGGGGGACAGATCACCGCTGGCGCGCCACCGCCACCACCCCCAGCGCCACCACCGCCATCCCGCCCCCGACCCACAGCGCACTCGTCACCCCGACCCCGTCCGCGACCCGCCCCCCGACCAGCGCGCCCAGGGCGATGGCGACGTTGAAGACCCCGGCGAACAGGGCGGACGCGGCCTCGCGGGCGTGCGGGGCCGCCGCCATCACCCAGTTCTGGGACGACACGGACACACCCCCGTACGCGAGGCCCCACGCGACGAGCAGGACGACGGACGCGACCAGCGAGTTCCCGGCCGTGCCCATGAGCAGCACCACGCCGCCGAGGCCGGCGGAGATGACGAGGAGGGCCCGCCGCGGATCCCGCGCGGCGAAGGTCCCGCCGAGGAAGTTCCCGACGATCCCGGCGACGCCGTAGGCGAGGAGCAGCCCGCTGATCAGGCCGGCGCCGACGTCAGGCACCCGCTCAAGGACCGGCCGCACGTACGTGTACGCGGCGAAGTGCCCGACGACGAGCAGTGCCACGGCGATGAGCCCGACCCGCAGGCGGGGCAGCCGCAGCAGCCCGCCGAACGCGCCGAGCCGCACGGCCTCGTCGGCGGGCAGCGCGGGCAGCACGACGCGGAGCAGCGCGGCGACGCCGAACCCGAGCACGGCGACGGCCCCGAACGCCCAGCGCCACCCGGTGAGCTCCCCGAGGAACGTACCCGCGGGCACGCCGAGGACGGAGGCGACGGCTATGCCGCTGAAGATGACGGCGGTGGCACGGCCCACGGACTCGGCGTCCACGAGCCGCACGGCGAGCGAGGCGGCGACCGCCCAGACGCCGCCGATGCACAGGCCGACCACGATCCGCGCGCCGAGCAGCACGGCGAAGTTGGGCGCCAGCGCCGACAGCAGGTTCGCGGCGCCGAGCAGCAGCATGAGCCCGCACAGCACGGCACGCCGGTCGGCGTGGCGCACGGCGACGGGAAGCAGGAGCGCCGCGAGGGCCGCGACGACACCGGGCAGGGTGACGGTGAGCCCGGCGGTGCCGTCGGAGACGCCGAGGCCGGACGCGAGCGAGGTGAGCAGGCCGACGGGCAGCATCTCGGTCGTGACGACGGAGAACGTGGCGGCGGCGACGGCGACGACCGCCAGCGGCAGGGTTCGCTGCCGGGTACGGGAGTGGGGGGTCTGGGTCAGGGTTTCCATGGGCACCAGCCAACGCCCGCGCGCCGGTCGGGAACAACGCCGAAGATCTCATCCTTGAATGAGCTGGGCTCATCGATCGACGGCGAGCGAGCGCGAGGTCAAGGAGCGGTCACGTATGGGCGGGCTTGAGGTTCGGGAGCTGGAGTGCTTCCTCGTCCTGGCCGAGGAGCTGCACTTCGGGCGGACGGGCGAGCGGCTGTACGTCTCCCAGAGCAGGGTCAGCCAGCTGCTCGCCGCGCTGGAACAGCGGATCGGGGCGCGGCTCGTGGAGCGTACTAGCCGCCGGGTGCGGCTGACTCCCCTGGGGGAGCAATTCTTGGCCGAACTGCGCCCTGCCTACGCGGAGTTGGCAGGCGTGGTGACCCGGGCCCGGGAGGCGGCGCGGGGTGTGGAGGGGCGGCTTCGGGTCGGCTTCCAGGGCACGGCGGACGCGCGCCTGATGGAGGCGATCACGACGTTCCAGAAGCAGCACCCGGGATGCGTGACGGAGATCGCGGAGGTGCCGTTCGCGGACCCGTTCGGCGCGGTGCGCCACGGCGAGGTGGACGTGGCGATCGTGCTGCTCCCGGTGGCGGAGCCGGACCTGGTCCTCGGCCCCCTGTTCTCCCGCCAGCGGCAGACGGTCGCGGTCTCCGTACGCCATCCCTTCGCGTCCCGCGCCTCGCTGACCGCCGCCGACCTGACGGACACGCCCCTCATCTCGGCGACGGCCCCCGCCCCGGCGTACTGGCGCGAGGCCCACGCCCCGTCGGCCGTGCCCGCGCCCGCCGTACGCACCCTCCAGGAGGGCCTGACGCTGGTCGCCGCCGACCGCGGCGCGATGCTCCTGTGCCGGCCGACGGCCCAGTACCACGGCCGCGAGGACGTCGTCTTCGTCCCGGTGGACGGCCTGCCGGACTCGGTGCTCGGCACGGTCTGGCACCGGGACGCGGAGACGGAGCGGGTGCGGGCGTTCGCGCGGGCGGTCACGGAGACCGAGACCGTCCGCGCGGCGGCCTAGGGCCTGTCCGAGCGGGACCTACGCGGGGCGGTCCACCGCGAACATGAAGCAGCCGTACTCAAGGGCCCGGACGTGCACGAAGGCGACCTCCGGCTCGGCGAACGCCTCGGCGAAGGCCCCGTCGAAGCCGACCGTCGGATTCTGCGGGATCTCCAGGAGCCGCCCGCCGACGATCCGGCCCTCGGAGTCGTAGCGGCGCACGGTCCGCAGCGCTCCGCTCCGGTCGAAGGGGTACGAGTCCGGGGCACTGTCGGGGCCGTCGCACGGGTCCGCGTGGATGAAGACGGGCCCCTGCTCGTCGTACGCTCCCGGCCGCGCGCCGGTGCTCTCGGCCCAGCGGCGCAGCGGGGCGTACGAGACGAGGGCGATGCGCTCGCCGACGCGGGCGGGCTTCAGGCAGCAGCGCAGCGGCGAGCCGCCCTCTCCCTCCTCGACGAACGGGACACAGGGCTTCCCCGCGTCGTCCGTGTGCCGGAGCTGCTTGAGGGTGTCGGGGTCAATGGGGCGAGGTGTGAATGCGGTGCTCATGGGTCCACCTTCATCCCCCGACACCACCCCATACTGGCGGTTTTCAGACATCGAGCTAAGCAGAACGCCGGACGGGCTGGAGAATCCAGCCCGTCCGGCGTTTGAGGACGAGCGCGCAGCGCGATCTACGGCACGCCGGGGACGAGGGTCAGGACTCCGCCGCGACCAACTCCGCAATCTGAACAGCGTTCAGCGCCGCGCCCTTGCGCAGGTTGTCGTCCGAGATGAAGAAGGCCAGGCCGTTCTCGACGGTCTCGTCGCCGCGGATGCGGCCCACGAAGGACTCGTCGCGGCCCGCGGCGCCCAGCGGGGTCGGGACGTCGGTCACGACGACGCCCTCCGCGCCCGAGAGGATCTCCGTGGCGCGCTCGGGGCTCAGGGGGCGCTCGAAGCGGGCGTTGACCTGGAGGGAGTGGCCGGTGAAGACGGGCACGCGCACGCACGTGCCGGAGACCTTGAGGCCGGGGATCTCCAGGATCTTGCGGGACTCGTGGCGGAGCTTCTGCTCCTCGTCGGTCTCGTTCAGGCCGTCGTCGACGACGGAGCCCGCCAGCGGCAGGACGTTGTACGCGATCGGCGCGACGTACTTGTCGGGCTCGGGGAACTCGACGGCCGAGCCGTCGTGGGTGAGCTTCGGGGCGTCGGCGCCGACCTTCTGGACCTGCCCGAAGAGCTCGTCGACACCGGCGAGCCCGGAGCCGGATACCGCCTGGTACGTGGCGACGACCAGGGAGGTGAGCCCGGCCTCCACGTGCAGCGGCTTGAGGACCGGCATCGCGGCCATCGTCGTGCAGTTCGGGTTCGCGATGATGCCCTTGGGGCGGTGCGCGATCGCGTGCGGGTTCACCTCGGAGACGACGAGCGGCACGTCGGGGTCGCGGCGCCAGGCCGAGGAGTTGTCGATCACGACGGCGCCCTGGGACGCGACCTTCTCGGCGAGCGCCTTGGACGTGGCGCCGCCCGCCGAGAACAGCACGATGTCGAGGCCCGAGTAGTCGGCCGTCGAGGCGTCCTCGACCGTCACGCCGTCCAGGACCGTCCCCGCCGAACGGGCCGACGCGAACAGGCGCAGCTCGTCCAGCGGGAACTTCCGCTCGGCGAGGATCTTGCGCATGACCGTACCGACCTGACCGGTGGCTCCGACGATTCCGACCTTCACGGCGACTCCCTTGATCACTAAGACCCTCGGCTGGCTCTGGCGTCCTCCATCATGCGGGGGACCCCGGGGCGCCTGTCCAATTCATTGGGCTTTTAACCAGGTACTGAGACGGGGCCCGACCAGCGAATAAGCCCCCGGTCAAGGGCGGGGGCGCCGAAGGGCGGGGCCCGGGGAGGCGTACGTCACACCCGCGCCGAAGCGGCCCCCGAACGTTTTCCCGCCCTCCCGCGTCCTAGGGGAAACGCGGGAGGGGGAGGGGCATTGCTGCGCAGAAAACCGCGCCGCCCGGAAGGGGGCGTGCCGGGGCGCGAGACGGCCGACCCGCTGGAGCCGGCCCAGGAGGACCGGGTGCGGGCCGTCCTGTCGCTCGGCGGGGTGCCGTACGGGGAGCTCCAGGACGGGGTGCAGCAGGTCAGGCTGCGGCTCCTGGAACGGGCGGCGAAGGGCGAGCGGGCGCCGCGCGACGTCGCGGCGTGGGCCGCGGTCGTCGCCTCCAACTGGGCCATGGACTGGCACCGGGCGCGCCGCCGCCAGGAGCGGCTCGGCGAACGGCTCGCCGCGCTGCGCCCCGAGAGCGCCGCGGACGACGGCGCCGAGTCGCGCGTCCTGTCGCTCGCCGTGGCCCAGGGCCTCGACGCCCTGCCCGACAGCCAGCGCCAGGTCGTCGTCCTGCGCTTCTACGCCGATCTGCCGGTGCGCGCCATCGCCGCGGAACTCGGCATTCCGGAGGGCACGGTCAAGAGCAGGCTGCACGCGGCCGTACGGGTCCTGCGGGAGCGACTGCACGAGGGAGAGGTGGTGTGACCGTGGCGCACGAGGAGCCGTACGAGCCCCATGACGATGTCGACGAAGGGGCCGGCGTCGACGCGCTGATGCTGGCCGTCACGGACGCACCGGTGCCCGAAGAGGCCCGCGACGACGAGGAGTTCCTGGCCGAGTACGCGGCGGCCGTCGCCGACGTCGCGGCACTGCGGGAGCAGCTGCGGGCGGCGGGGGACGCCCTGGCGCGGCGCCCCGAGGGGGAGGCGGCGGCCGAGCGGCCACCGGCGCCCCGGCCCGCACGGGCCTTGCGCACCCCGGCCGGGCGCCGCCGCGCCCTGCTCGCCCTCGCCGCCACGCTCGCCGCCGGGCTGCTCGGCGGCACGGTCTGGCTCGGGGCGCGCGGCGACATCGGAGCCGGGGACGACCTCTACAGCGGAGGCGGGGACGACGGCAAGGCGTTCCCGGAGAGCGGCAAGCGGCGGCCCGACCCGCACAGCGGCACCGAGAACGACTCCGCGAGCCAGTCGCCCGAGGGCTACGTCGCCTGCGCGCGCCTCGTCGTGGAGGGCACCGTCGAGAGCGTCGAGCCGCTGCCCGGCGGCGTACAGGACCGGATCACGCTCGACGTGTCCCGCTCCTACAAGCCCGCCAAGGCCCCGGACGAGGTCACGTTCGTGATGGACGTGAACGTCGACCCGCGCCTCGAAGCGGGGGACCGGGCGCTGATCGGGATCCCCAAGGGCGAGGAGTCGCCGGACATCTGGTCCACGGGGAAGCAGCTCGCGCGGGAGCGGAGGTGGATCGTGAAGGCGCTGCCCAAGGCCAGAGCGCTTGAGGCCAAGGGAGTGGAGTGCTGAGCCGGGCCCGGCCGAGGGACCGGAGTGGAGTGCTGAGTTCCGGTGACGTTTGGGTGAAGGCGCTGTTGCGCCCGCCGATAAACCCTTTGAACTGGGGTTTTTCCAGGCTAACTTCCTTCCACCGCGATCACTGATGATCACTGGCGATCCGGTGATCATCGAAACGATCACGGGACCGTTCAGCGAACCCCCCATGGAAGGAACCCCGTGCGCGCACCCCGCAGCCGGGCCGCGGCCGCAATCGTCTCCGCGGCCGTCGCCCTCCCCGTCCTGTTCGTCGCCGCACCCCAGGCGGGCGCGCAGGGAGGCCACGCGCCGCAGCCGACGCAGGAGCAGCAGGCCAAGAAGCTCGCCAAGAAGCTGGTCAAGAAGTCGTCCGGCAAGAGCGCCTTCCGCCACCTGGAGAAGTTCCAGGAGATAGCCGACAAGAACGGCGGCAACCGCGCGGCCGGCACCAAGGGCCACAAGGAGTCCACCAAGTACGTCCACGACCGCCTGAAGAAGGCCGGTTACAAGGTCTCGTACCAGGACTTCACGTTCTACTCGTCGAAGACCGTGCGCGAGGGCGCGGCGGTGCTCTCGCCCGAGGCGCGCAAGCTGAACGCCGTGGCGTTCGACTTCAGCAAGGCCACGCCCGAGGGCGGCATCGCGGCCCCGCTCGCCGCCGCCCGCGTGGACGACACGCCCGGCTGCGAGGCCGACGACTACGCGTCCGACACCTTCACCGGCAAGATCGCGCTCGTGAAGCGCGGCACCTGCTCCTTCGCCGAGAAGGAGGCCGCCGCGACCAAGGCGGGCGCCATCGGCCTGCTCCTGTACAACCACTCCGGCGACAAGCCCGTCCACGGCAACCTGGAGAGCCCGGCGAACGCGCACATCCCCGCCGTCGGCGTCACCCTGGCCGAGGGCGAGGCGCTCGCCAAGCAGGTCGCGCAGGGCGAGGTCAAGGTCAACATCGACGTCGCCACCGAGGCGGTCCCGCACAAGACCCGCAACGTCGTCGCGGAGACCCGCGGCGGCCGCGCCGACCGCGTCGTCGCGCTCGGCGCCCACCTGGACTCCGTGCCCGAGGGCCCCGGCATCAACGACAACGGCTCCGGCTCCGCCGGTCTCATCGAGGTCGCCGAGCGGCTCGCCAAGGAGACCAAGGGCGGCAAGAAGCTGAACAACAAGGTCCGCTTCGCCTGGTGGTCGGCCGAGGAGCTGGGCCTGCTCGGCGCGGACCACTACGTGAAGACCCTGACGCCGCAGCAGAAGAAGAACATCAAGCTCTACCTGAACTTCGACATGATCGGCTCGCCGAACGCGGCGGAGCTCGTCTACGACGGCGACAACTCCGACAACGTCGGCTCCGGCGCGGGCCCCAAGGGCTCCGCCCAGATCGAGAAGCTCATCAACGGCTACCTCGACAAGAAGAAGGTCCCGCACTGGGGCACCGACTTCGACGGCCGCTCCGACTACGGCCCCTTCATCGCGGAGGGCATCCCCGCGGGCGGCACCTTCACCGGCGCCGAGGGCAAGAAGACCGAGGAGCAGGCGGCGAAGGCCGGTGGCAAGGCCGGTCAGCCGTACGACCCGAACTACCACGCCAAGGGCGATGACATCAAGAACATCAACCGCAAGGCGTTCGACCTGAACATCGACGTCATCGCGCACGCGGTGGGCACGTACGCGCAGGACATCCGGTCGCTCAAGCACTGACGCTCTGACGCTCTGACGCATAGGGCGTAGCAAGCGGCAATAAGCAGGTGGGGGCGGGCACTTGACCAAGTGCCCGCCCCCACCGGCGTACCGGGTTACTTCCTCACCGGGTCACGGCGTGACCTTCTCCACCGTCACGCTGCCCGTGCCCGCGACCGTGCCGCGCGCGTTCAGCAGGTTCACCTCGCCGAACAGGACCCGGCCCTCGGCGGCGGGCGTGCCCACGACCAGGTCCGCGGTGACGTCCGCCGACTGGCCGCCTGCGAGCTTGACCGCCTTGGACTCGTCGACCTTCACCTCGCCGAGCGAGGCGGAGAAGAACACGTCACGGTAGTCGTACGCGGTCTCGCCCGACGGGATGGAGTAGCCCGTCACCTCAATGGTGTACGTGCCCGGGGCCGGCTTGGCGATGCTCACCGACTCCTCCGCGTCGCCGTCCGCGGAACTCCCGACGACCTTGCCGTCCTTGAGGACCGCGAGGTCCAGGTCGGCGCGGGCGTCCGAGGTGCGGCCGATCGCGGCGTCGAGCCGGGTCGCGCCCTCGGGCACCACGACGGTCGTGGTCTGCTTCTGGCCCGGCTTGACGGTGGGCCGTGCGGTGGCGGCCGAGCCGAGCGAGCCGCCCTTCAGCTTGCCGTCGACGGCGGCGTAGTTGTTCGTCGCCTTCCACGTGACCGGCGTTGCCGCGCCGACCTTCGCGTCGGCGACCTTCAGGGGCGCCGGGGCGAAGGACACGCCGAGCGCGGCGACGTCCAGCTTGTACGGGTTGTCGAGCAGCGGCGAGGTACGGCGCGCCTCGACCTCGATCTCCCAGACGCCGGGCGTCGGGTCCGGGTACGACCGGACGTCGGGACGGCAGGTGTTGTCCGGGTTCGGGAAGTTCGGGTAGCAGACGAGCGACGACGTCGACTCGGCCGGGAGCCCGTACGGGTGGATGGAGATGAACCGCGTCTGGCTCTTGTCACCGAGCCCGCCGAGCGCGACCTCGAGGGACTTGGCGCCCTTGGGGACCGTCACGAAGTGCGACGCGGTGCCGTTGCGCTTGACCGAGCCCGACGCCTGGTACGTGAACGACGGCTTGGCGAGCTCCTTGGAGACCACCACGGTCGTCATGATCTGGTGGTCGATGCCGCGGGTGCGCTTGTCGTCCACGGTCAGCCGGGCGCTGGAGACGCCCGCGGACTTCGGCTGCGCCTGCACGCGCACCGTCGCCGCCTTGTCGCGGGTCAGGAAGATCTCGCTGTCGCCGAGGATCTTGAACGTGCCCTCGTGGTTGTTCGCGAGCTTCAGCTGGTGGCGCACCGGCCCGCGCGGCCCGGTGGTCCGCGTGACGGTGATCTTGTACGTCTTCTTCTCGCCCGCCTTCAGGCCGCCCTCGCGGTCGTACAGGCCCGTGCCGGGCTTCTTCAGCTCCTGGTCGAGGGCCGTGTCGACGGGCGCCTTGACCGTGTACTCATGGGCCTTGGCGCCGCCCTTGATCGCGTCCCAGGCGCCCACGATGTCGATCCGGCCGGTGCCCTGCTCGTAGGCCTGCGTGCCGGGGATGCGGTCGGCGCTCGACGTGAGCGCGGTGCGCAGCTTGGCCGGGGTGAGGTCGACGCGCTGCTGCTTGGCGGCGCTCAGGAGCAGCGCGGAGGCGCCCGCGGCCTGCGGCGACGCCATCGACGTGCCCTGGAGCATCGAGTAGCCGGCGGGGAGCTTGTAGCCCGCCTCCGCGGCCGGGGAGCCCGGCAGCCAGGTCTGCGTGGTGTTGATGGCCGAGCCCGGTGCGGTGATCAGGGGCTGGAAGCCGCCGTCCTCACGCGGACCGCGCGAGGAGAAGTTGAACATCCCGTACTTCCGGGTCACCTCGGAGCCGTAGTTGGCGGCCCAGGTCTCCTTGGAGATCGCGGCGCCCACGGAGATGACGTGGTCGGCGAGCCCGGGGTCGCCGATGGTGTTGGCGCCGGGGCCCGAGTTGCCGGCCGAGATCACCAGCTGCACGCCGTACGTGTCGATGAGGCGCTTGTACAGCTCCGCGCGGGCGTTGTTGCCGTCGTTGAGCGCGGGCAGACCGCCGATGGACATGTTGACGATGTCGACGCCGCGCTTGGTGACGAGGTCGATCATGCCC
This sequence comes from Streptomyces sp. NPDC059003, assembly GCF_042740445.1. NCBI lineage: Bacteria > Bacillati > Actinomycetota > Actinomycetes > Kitasatosporales > Streptomycetaceae > Streptomyces > Streptomyces sp. NPDC059003. Next base: position 9,357 of record NZ_JBHYJH010000239.1, read on the forward strand.
TCGGTGAGCGCGACGTTGGTGCAGCCGCCGGTCCAGGTGCAGGCGCGCGAGGACACCAGCTTGGCGCCGGGGGCCGCGCCGTTCATCTTGCCGCCGAACAGCTTGTTGGCGGCCGTGATGCCCGCGACGTGCGTGCCGTGCTCGGACTCGATGACGCCGATGTTCACGAAGTCGGCCTTCTTGCCGACCCAGTCGCCGCCGTACGGGTCCGTCGGCACGTCCTTGCGGATCTCCACGACGAACGGCACGCGCTCGGCGACGTCGGTCGCCGGGTCGTCCTTGCCGAAGTAGCCGACCTGGTGCTTGTCCCCGTAGGGCTTCATCACCGCGTCGTCGGTGAAGTCCTTGTTGTCGTTCAGGTCGACGCGGACGGTGCCGGCCGCCGGGTCGTACAGGACGCCCCAGGTGTCGGTCGTGTCCCCGTCGCGGTTCAGGTCGCCCTTGGCGTCACCGCCGGTGGTCGCGGCCTCGCGGAAGCGGTTGACCTGGAAGGAGCCCGCGGGGGACTTCCAGGTGTCGCCGTCGAAGGTGAACGTCGGCCCGCTGACCGGATTCGTCATCCGGCGCCAGGTCGCGTCGGCGTCGACGATCGGGTCGGTCGCCGTCACCCAGTCCGTGATCTTGCGCGCGCCGGTCGTCGTCTTCTGCAGCGCCGGGTGCCGGAGGTCGACGCCCGAGTCGAGGATGCCGATGGTGATGCCGCGCCCGTCGGCCTTCGGGTGCTTCTTCACGAAGTCGACGGCGCCGGTCTCGAAGGACGGGTTGTACGGGTTCGTGGCGGGCGTGTTCTTGTCCGGCGCCGGATAGGCCGCCGCCGCGCCGGACTTGGCCGCCTTGGCCCCCTTGCCGCTCCCCGGCTTGGGGTCGTCCAGCTTGATCTCCTGGCGCAGGTCGATGCCATGTACGGAGGTGAGCTTGCTCGCCGCCGCGATCGCCGCGTCGGCCTTCGCCGTCGGCACGGAGGCGCGGACGTAGCCGAGCTTGTCGTAAGTACGGCCCACCGAGCCGCCCTTGACGGCGTCCAGCTGCTTCGCGACCTGCTCGGTCGTGCCCGGGGCGGTGGCGACCATCATCGTGACGGTCTTGTCGCCGTCCGCCTTCGCGTCGGCGAGCAGCTCCGCGTCGGCGGCGCCGAGCTTGGCGGCGGCGTCCTTCGGGGCGGCGGCCGTGGCGGCGGGGGCGGGGGTGTCGTCGGCGAACGCCAACGGGAGTGGCGCTGCCACACCCAGGGCGGCCGCCACGCCTATCGCGGTGGCGAGGCGGGCCGTGCGTCTCGCACCCGGGGTGGGTGCGCTCTTCGAGTCGGGGGTCATCGGCATCCCTGTGCGTCAGGTCGAGTTGATCGTGTTGATCGAGTTGATCGAAGGGTCCGGAATACGGGACCGGATGACCGCTCAGCTTTATGCACGGTGTACGTGTTTGGGGAGGGCTGTCGGTGACGGGTTGTGTGCGTGGCGTACTTCCGCCATACGCCATGCGGCGCGTAGCAGGACATAACGGGACGCCACCTCCCTGTCACGCACCCGCCCCTGGGGGCTCCGCCCCCAGACCCCCTTCTCTCCGGCGCTGCGCGCCTCGCCCTCAAACGCCGGGCAG
>NZ_JBHYJH010000240.1:0-10792 GCF_042740445.1 Streptomyces sp. NPDC059003
GTGCGGCAGGGTTTTAGCCCGTCCGGCGTTTGAGGACGAGGCGCGGAGCGCCGATAAAGCGGGGTGCCAGGGGCGGCAGCCCCTGGTTTCGGGAAAGGGGCGGGTCTGGGGCGCCACCCGCGAGGGCTAGAGCTCCCGGACCTCGAACCCGTCCACCACCACCTCCGCCTTCCCGTCCGCCCCCACCTTCCGCAGGCCCACCCAGGCCTCCCCCTCCCCCGGAGCCGTGAACTCGTACGAGAACACCGTCGGCTCCGTGGCCACGGGCAGCGCCTCACGGGACAGCTCCCGCGCGGCGGGCTCGTCGACGGCGGTCACCCACGCGTACTGCCCGGCCTTCTCGTTCTCGTACCGGAACGACACCCGGTACCGCCGCCCGGCGCGGAAGCGGACGGTGTGGGGCACGGTCCGGTAGACGAGCCCCTCGTTCTCGCCGCGGGACTTGAGGGACTGCCCGCCGTCGACGACGTCGTCGATGGCCTTGCCGTTCCAGCCGCGCTGGGTGTACGGGGCGTGCCGCTGGGCGATGTGGGTGCGGGGGTCGGTGGCGCCGCCCGCGTCGCCCTTGACGAAGGGCCCCCAGCCCTGGGGCACGTGCTCGAAGTCCTCGTGGACGAGGACGCCGGGGGCGAGCCGCGGCGGCCGGACGGCGGCGGTGACGCGGACGTTGTCGAAGCGGACCCGTGCCTGCCCGGCCTCGGCGCGCAGCGCGAGCCGGACGGGGCCGCCGCCCTCAGGGACGGTGAAGTGGGTGAACAGGCGCTGGAAGCGGGTGCCGTGCTTGCGGTCGGCGGCGACGTAGTTGCCGGCGGTGGAGGTGGCCGTCCAGTTGGCGGCGGTGACGCCGTCGGCGGTGCGCACCTCCAGGGTGGCCCGGCGCCGCTCCCCCGCCCGTTCGCCGACCTCGACCTGGACGGAGGCGGCGTAGCTGCCGGGCTTGAGGCGGCGCAGGCGCTGGCTGACGGTGGCGGCGGCGCCCGCCGTGATGACGAGTTCATAGTCGCCGAGGGCGCTGCGTTCGACGGTGGCGGGGCCGCTGACCTGCCAGTTCCCGTCGAGGGTGCCCGCGTGGAAGCCGGGGTCGCGCAGCGGGGTGCCCTGGCCCCAGTCGGGGTCGGGCAGGGATCGAGCGCGGGTGCGGTGGACGACGTAGGGCTGCCCCGCCCGCGCGTCGATGGTGACGCGGCCGCCGCGCACGGGCACGTCGCGTACGAAGACGCGGCCCTGGTCGGTGAGGCGGTACAGGGACACCTTGCGGGCGCCCGCCCAGCCGCGGGGAAGGGTCCAACTGCTGGGGCCGCCGCCGGGGTTGTAGTGGTAGAGCTTCGCGGGGTCGGTGGCCTTGCGGGGCTCCCAGGGCAGCAGGTAGGCGCCGTCGTCGTACACGAGGTGGCCGCCGGTGGTGACGCGGCGCTTGCCGCCGGTGTCGGTGACGGTGGTCGCGCCGTCGCCGAAGAAGGCGATCTCGTGCTCGGTCCAGGTCTTGACGGGGTGGGCCTGGAGGTATTTGGCGGGCAGCGCGTGGGTCCAGATGAGGTCGTAGAACGCCGTCCAGTCGGTCTTGCCGACCCAGCCCTCGAAGGTGCCCATGCGGGCGATGCCGAGCAGCGTGGGCCACTTGTCGGCGAAGACGTCCTTCTGGTGGTGACGGATGAAGCGGATGAGGCGGGAGTTGATGCCGCGGGACGTGTCGGGGCCGTAGTCGGTCTCCGTGGCCCAGTGGGACCAGACCGCGGAGCGTTCGAAGCCATGGCCCCATTCGGTGGTGACGGTCCAGCCCTGGTCGCGCAGGGCGCGCTGGAGGCGGTCGGAGGTCCAGCCGGACTCGCGGAACACGTCGATGTAGAGGGTGTTGAGCGCGGGGTGCGTCTCGCGGCGCAGGTCGGCGAAGCGGCGCACGATGTCGCCGGAGACGAGGTCGCGGCGCTGGTCGATGCGGTAGCTCTGGTCGAGCCAGTCCCACTGCTCGTTGCTCTTGTCGACGAGCTTCTCGGAGAAGGCCTTCGCGACGGGGTAGGACTCGGTGGCGTTGACGTGCACGCCGAAGTCGCTGTGCCACCGGGCGCCCTCGCGGACCAGGGTGTTGAGGTCGTCGAGGCCGCCGGCGCGGGTGTTGTAGTTGCCCGCGTAGTCGGGGTGGGCGGAGTCGTGGCCCTCGGACTGGTAGCCCTTGAGGAGCGTGTACTGGCGCAGTCCGTCGGTGGCCAGCGAGATCCGCTTGACGTTGTCGAGCGTCGCGAGGAACGGATTCGTCGCCTGGGACGCGAAGTTGAACGGGATGTGCGGGACGACCCGCAGGTGCTGTGCGTCGGCGCCGAGGGGGTTGACCATGATGTCGCGGAAGGCGATGGCGGCGTCCTGCCAGTCGACCTTGCCGTCGCCGTTGCGGTCGCCGGTGACGATGACGGTGGCGTACGGCAGGGGTTCGGTGGCCCGGGAGGAGTCGACGGGCGCGGTGGCGGCGCGGTGGGTCCACTGTCCGGGGGTGAGGCGGGCCTCGGTGTGTCCGTCCTTGCGGACCGTCTGCCGCCACAGGCGCCCGTTGTCCCAGCTGGTCTCCGCGGTGGGCTTGTCGTAGACGGTGTTGGTCTCGATCGCGCCGCCGAGGCGGTCGTGCGCGACGACGGCGTACGCGCAGCCGGTGGGGGCCTGGGCGGGGGTGTCGGGGGCGAGGGTGACGAGGGTGTCGCCGCTCTTGGCCTTGTCGAGCTGGATCCGGGCGGCGAGCAGCGCGGCGCCGGGCTGGTCGCTGCGTACGGAGAGCAGGGCGAGGCCGGGGATCCTGAGGGTGCCGACGCGCAGCGCGTCCGTGTCGTGGATCTTGGTGACGCGCCAGTGGACCTGGCGGCCCTTGACGGTGATCTCGACGTCGATGCGGGTGCCGCCGTGGAGGGCGAGGGTGTAGGCGGCGCGGTCCCCGGCCGTGGTGACGGTGACGGTCGGGGTGTGTTCGGTGTCGTCGACGAGGAGGGTGGTGACGGGCTCGGCCTGGCCGTGCAGGACGGCGCCGCTCGCGCGGTCGGTGTACGAGATGACGCGCGGGAAGGCGGTGGCGACGCGGACTTCGAGGGCGGCCGAGCGCAGGACCGCCTCGTCCGCCGACGGCTCGACGGCGGACGAGGCGGCGTACGGGGCGGGGGCGGCCGCCGCGGGCGCGCCGGTGCCGACGGCCGCCCCCAGTCCGGCCACGGCCCCCGTGGCGACGACGGCTCTGCGGCTCGGTCCGGACGTGCCGGGCGTGCCCGGCGTGCGGTACGGCTTCGACGGCGGCATGAACGCACCCCTCCGTGCGGTGGATTTTCGTGACGGTCACGATGCGCCGCGCGGGACGAACGCGCCCATGGACAAAGGAGGGAAAGGTGTTGGACTAACGGCGCCGCGCGGGGGCGGGGCCGGTCCGGTGCGGGGACAGCGAACGGAGCCGGACCCCCTGTTTCGGGGTCCGGCTCCGCTGCGACGGTGCGGCTAGCGGGCCGTCAGAGCTGGCCGGCGTACCGGGTTATGTCGGCCGAGAAGGTCGACACCTCGGTGTAGACACCGGGGAACTTCGGGCGGGCGCAGCCGTTGCCCCAGCTGACGATGCCGACCTGGACGTACTGGCCCGCGTCGTCCTTGCGGAACATGGGGCCGCCGGAGTCGCCCTGGCAGGTGTCGACGCCGCCCTGGGCGAGCTTGCCGGCGCAGATCTCCTCGCCGGGCACGAAGTCGTTGCCGTACGCCGTCTTGCAGTCGGCGTCGCTGACGAACGGGACGGTGGCCTTGAGCAGGTAGCGCTGCTGCGGGCCGCCCTCACGCGCGGCGCCCCAGCCGGCGATGGTGAAGCCGCCCTTGTTGTACTTGGTGTCGGTGGCGATCTTCAGCGTGGGCTGGTTGATCGGCTTGGCGAGCTTGATGAGCGCCCAGTCCTTGCCCTTGCCGTTGTAGCCGGGGGCCTGGAGGACCTTGGTGGACTTGACCTTGATGGCGCTCGGGCTCTGCAGGTCGACGACGCCGCCCGTGGCCGTGATGGACGTGTTGTTGCCGGAGCCGTCGACACAGTGCGCGGCGGTGAGGACGACGTCCTGCTTCAGCAGGGAGCCGCCACAGCCCATGGACAGGCGCACCATGAACGGGAATTCGCCCTGGGCGGCACGGACGCCGCCGACGACGCTCTCGCCCGGGTTGGGGCCGGGGTGCGGGGCCGCGTGGGCGGCGATGGGCTGCAGACTGGCGAAACCGAGGGCGACCGACCCGAGGACGGCGGCTCTCTTCACTCCACGGAACTTGCTCTTCATGTGGGCGTCCCTTCGTGGGAGTTGTGGGGGGTTGCGCACGCGGCGGGCCCCTGCCGAACGCGCCGGAGCGTGCATGGCATGAGCCCGCCAAAGCGTTGTTGGATTATGAGGAGCCCCGCGCGCGGCCGACAAGGGGCGCTTTTCGGCCACCCGTTGGCGCGCGTACTGGTCTTTCCGGCGGACAACCCCCGTACAGTGGGGACGAGTTGGGGTGATCTCAGCGGGATTCGCCATCGGATCCCGCCGTGGCTCAGGGGGTGACGGCGTGCCGGACGGCGGCCCTGTGGAGCACGGTTACCCACATCTGGAGACGGTGCGTTCGGCGATCACCGCGCTGTACCGGCGGCTCTCGTACGACACCGTGCACTCCTTCGACACCAGCGTCGCGCCCGCCGACGTGGCCTTCTGCGACACGGACGACCTGCACCTCGGGGTGCAGCGCGTGGCCCGCGAGATGGTGCGGCACCTGCGCCTGCCGGACGCCCGGATGATCGTGTCGTTCCGCGAGATGCAGCACGCGGCGTACGTCGAACTGGCCGCGGGCCCCGAGTACTTCATCGAGCTGAACGACCGCTTCCGGCGCCACCGCAGGGACATCGGCGCGGCCCTCGCGCACGAGGTGATGCACGTCTATCTGCACCGCCTCGACCTGACGTTCCCCGGCACCCGCGACAACGAGATCCTCACGGACACCGCGACGACGTACCTCGGCGCGGGCTGGCTGCTCCTGGACGCCTACCGCGAGGACGGCGCGTCGTCGCAGAAGCTCGGCTATCTCACGCCGGAGGAGTTCGGGTACGTCCTCGCCAAGCGGGCGCTCGCGTTCGGGGAGGCCCCGGAGACCTGGTTCACCAGCCCGCAGGCGTACACGGCGTACACGAAGGGGCTCGCGCAGGCCCGGCGCGACGAGCAGCAGCCGCCGCTGACGGCGGCGGGCTGGGCGGGCCGCCGCCGGTACGCGAAGGACCGGCGGTACGCCCTGGACCACGGCACCTCGTCGGGCCCGCGGCCCGGTGTCCCCTACTCCTTCTCACCGCCCGACGCGTCGGGCCCGCTGCGGGTCTCCTTCCCCTGCCCGACCTGCCACCAGCGCATCCGGCTGCCCTCGCGGGGGCGCCTGCGGGCGCGCTGCGGGCTGTGCCGGACGGTCCTGGAGTGCGATACGTGATGCGGACATGACATAGAAGTACGAGAGATACGGGCGTACGGGCACGAGAAGGGGCCCGCACCGGCAATCGGTGCGGGCCCCTTCCACGCGTTCTACGCGGCTACGAGGCGCGGGTCACGCAGGGGTGATGTTCTCCGCCTGCAGGCCCTTCTGGCCCTGGGTGACGTCGAAGGAGACCTTCTGGCCCTCCAGGAGCTCACGGAAGCCGTTCGAGTTGATGTTCGAGTAGTGGGCGAAGACGTCGGGGCCGCCGCCGTCCTGCTCGATGAAGCCGAAGCCCTTTTCCGCGTTGAACCACTTCACGGTGCCGGTTGCCATGTCAATCTCCTCAACAGGGGCAGATTTTGGAGTACCACCGATTTGTGGAACCCCAGCGCCGCAATAAGCCCCATCCGGAGAGACCGGAATCCGATCCGGCAAGACCGGAAAAACATAAAGTTCTGGGTACCAAAAATGCAACGCACCACTTTAACACGGCCGAGCTTACGCGCCGTGCGGCGCAGCTCACACGTCGTGCGCCACCCCGCGGCGCGGCAGCGCCAGGCACAGCGCCGCGCAGAGCACGAATCCGGCGGTCACCCACGGCATGGCCGCGCTGAGCGCGTCCGTGAGCCCCGCCCGCGTACCGGGCGTGACGTGCTCGAAGAAGACGGTCCCGATGACGGCCGCGCCGAGCGCCCCGCCGAACTGCTGCGCGGTCGAGAAGATCCCCGACGCGCCGCCCGCGAGGTCGGCGGGCACCGCCGAGAGGACCACGTTCACCAGCGGCACGACCAGGAAGCCGAGCCCCGCGCCGGCCGCGACGAGCCCCGGCACCAGCGGCCACGCCCCGGTGTGCGCCGCGCCGGACCCGTCGACCGCGCCCCACACCCAGGCGAAGCCCCCCGCCATCAGCAGCGCCCCGGCCACCAGCACGAGCCGCCCGAACCGCGCCGCCAGCCGGTCCGCCGCGGGCGCGGTCAGGAAGCCGCCGACGGAGAAGGCGACGGTGACGAGCCCGGCCTGCAGCGGCGTGTAGCCCTCGCCGCCCTGCAGCCAGATCGCGAAGACCAGGAAGAAGCCCGTCATGCCGGCGGCGAAGAGGAGCTGCACGAGGATGCCGACGGAGAACGCGGGCAGCCCGAAGGCGCGCGCCGGAAGCAGCGGCACGACCGTGGCCGAGCGGCGCCGCCCCTCGACCACGCCGAGCCCCGCGAGCGTGAGCACCCCCGCGGCCAGGCACCCCCAGCCCCACAGCGGCCAGCCGCCCGCGTGACCCTGGACCAGCGGCAGGACGACGGCGACGAGCGCGCCCGCGAGGACGACGCTGCCGAGGACGTCGGGCCGCCCGGCGGACCGCTCCCGGGTGCGCGGCACCAGGACCAGGCCCGCCGCGAAGGTCGCCACGGCCACCGGGATGTTCACCAGGAACACCGAGCGCCAGCCCCAGCCGAACAGGTCGGCGTCCGTGAGCACCCCGCCGAGCAGCAGCCCGACGGCGGAGGCGAACCCGGAGACGGCCCCGTACATCCCGAAGGCCGCGCCGCGCTCCTTGCCCTGGAAGAGCGTGCGGAAGGAGCCGAGGACCTGGGGCATCAGGAGCGCGGCCATGACGCCCTGGACGGCGCGCGCCGCCACCAGCTGCCCCGGCGACTGGGCGGCGCCGCAGGCCAGGCTGGCCAGGCCGAAGCCCGCCGTACCCGCGAGGAACAGGGCCTTGCGGCCGTAGCGGTCGCCGAGGTGCCCGGCGACGATCAGGGTGGCGGCGAAGCCGAGGAGATAGGCGGAGACGATCCACTGCAGGTCGCTCTCGGACGCGCCGAGGTCGCGGCCGATGGACGGGATGGCGACGTTCACGATCGTCACGTCGAGCAGGTCCATGAGGGCGGCGACCATCATCACGGCGGCGGCCGCCCAGCGCCGCGGGTACGGGGCGGCCGCGCCGTCGGTGGGTGAGGTGGCGAGGGAGGCGGTCATGACGGCTCCTGGGGCTCATCGGATTTATTTCGTTCGACCGAACGAAAGACTTGCACGGGCCGCGTCGTGATCACAAGTCTTTCGTTCGATCGAACGAACTTCTTGCTACGCTCCGCACATGAGCGAGAGCGATGCCGCGCGCCACCCGGGCACCGAGGACGACCGCGCCGACGTACTGCGCCGCCTGACCGTCGCGGGCCGCGAGAACAGCGCCGTCACCGTGATGTTCCACTCGGCGATCGCGGCCCGGCAGGGGCTGAACGCGACCGAGAGCAAGACGCTCGACCTCCTGGAGCGCGACGGGCCGCTCACCGCCAAGGACCTCGCCCAGCGCACGGGCCTCGCCCCCGCGTCGGTGACGGGCCTGGTCGACCGCCTGGAGAACAAGGGCTTCGTGCGCAGGGTCAAGCACCCCACCGACAAGCGCCGGGTCCTGGTCGAGCTGCGCAAGGAGAAGCTCGCGGCCCTTGCGGAGACCTTTGAGGACTGGGGGCGTGAAGTGGGCGAGCTGTACGAGGAGTTCACCACGGAGGAGCTGGAGACCGTCATCCGCTTCCTCACGGGGGCGGCGGAGCGCCAGCGGCGGGCGGCGGCCCGCCTCACCGCCGACTGACGCACGCGGGCACGCCCCGGCGCCCGCCTACTGACGGCCCGTCAAATAATCAAGGGGGCGCGCCTTCCCCCTTCAAGATTCCGTCGCTACCGTCCGCACCGGCCGAACCCATCACCTGGTCGGGAGGGCGGTCCCATGCGCATCACTCGTACCCTCGCCGCGGCCACGGCCGCGGTCACCGTGCTCGTCCTGGGCGCCACGCCCGCGGCGGCCCACGTCTCGTCCGCCGCGGACGAGGCGCACGAAACGTACGGCGCGTACGACGGGTACGACGCGTACGACGCGGCCCCTGACGTACGGCAGATCCGGCACATCCCCCTCCAGGGTGCCGTCAACGTCCGTGACGTGGGCGGCTACCGCACCTACGACGGCGAGCGGGTCCGGCACGGCCGGGTCTACCGCGCGGACGCCCTGAGCAGGCTCACCGACGCGGACGTCACGGCGCTCGCCGGGCTCGGCCTCGGGCGGGTCGTCGACTTCCGGATCGCCGACGAGGTCCGCTTCGACGGGCCCGACCGGCTCCCGGCGGGGCTCACCGCCACGGCAAGGCCGGTCACCGACAACGGGCTCTTCCAGCGGATCATGACGGCCATCGGCTCGCGGGACCCGGTGAAGCAGGAGGAACTGCTCGGCGGCGGGCGGGCCGAGGCGTTCATGCGGGACGCCTACCGCACGTTCGTCACCGACGCCGCGAACCGGGCGGTGTTCGCGGCCACACTGCGCGACATCGCCGACGGCGGCGCCCCCCTGCTGTACCACTGCACGGCGGGCAAGGACCGCACCGGCTGGACGACGTACGTGCTCCTGCGCGCGCTCGGCGTTCCCGAGCGCACCGCCGTCGACGACTATCTGGCGTCGAACGCGTTCCGCGCGGCGTACGACGCGAAGGTCCGCGAGACGCTCGAGCAGACCGGCATGATGCAGAACCCGGACCTGCTGATTCCGCTCCAGGAGGTCCGCACCGGCTACCTCGACGCGGCGCTCGCCGAAGTGACCCAGCACTACGGCGGGTTCGGCGGCTATCTGACGCGCGGGCTCGGCCTGGACGCGCGCACGCTCGTCGCGCTGCGGGAGCGCATGGTGACGTGAGCGGCGCTCAGGCGGTGTGAGGCCCGGTGGTGATGCCGAGCGCGCGCGCCGCCTTCAGCCACTGTGGGAACTCCCGCACCAGCTGGTCGTACAGGGCGTCGTCCGACAGCGCGCGCGGCTTCTCCCCCGCGTGGAAGAAGCCCGCGTTGTCGACGGGCCGCTTCTTGGGCACGGCGAGCTCATCGAGGCGGCGCAGATAGTCGAACTGCTTGCTGTCCGGATCGCCGAACCCGATGAACTGCCAGAACATCGGCAGCTTCGCCGCCTTGCACAGATACCGCTCGGCGGCGGCCCTGCTGATCGGCCCGCCGTCGGTCTGGAAGACGACGAGGGCGGGGGCGCTCGCGCCGCTGTCCAGGTAGTGGTCGATGACGGCGTCCATCGCCAGGTGGTAGCTGGTCTTTCCCATGTGCCCGAGCCCGGCCACGATCTCGTCGACGCGGCCGTGGTGGCGGGCGAGCTCGATGTCGGTGACCGCGTCCACGTCCGTGGAGAAGAAGACGGTCGGTACGACACCGTCGTCGTCCAGGTGCGCGGACAGGCCAAGGACGCGGTCGGCGAGCGCCTGGACGCTGCCGTCGTCGTAGTACGGGCGCATGGAGCCGGAGTAGTCGAGCACCAGATAGACGGCGGCCCGCTCCCCGTCGAGGCCGTGCCGGCCGAGCGAGGCGCCCGCCGACTTGTAGAGGCTGACGAGCGCGGGGGCCGTCTCCTCGATCTTTCGCAAGCTGATCGCGGCAGTCATCGTCCGTTCCTACTCCCCCAGGAAGCCGAGGGCGACGCGCCGGAACTCGTCGGCCCTCTCCACGTGGACGAGGTGGCCGCAGCGCGGGAGGACGTGCAGGCGGGCGTCGGGCATCGCCTTCAGGGCGACGAACGCGCCGTCGACCGGGTTCACCCGGTCCTCGCGGCCCCACATCAGGAGCGTCGGCTGCGGTACGCGGTGCGCCTCGCGCCAGAGCGCCGCCCCCTGCGGCCAGGTCGCGAACGCCGCGCCGACGCGTTGGGCGCCGAGGCGGGCCTCGGGGGCGAGGGCCTGCGCGTAGCGCTCCTCGACGAGTTCGTCGGTGACGTACGACGGGTCGTGCACCAGCGCGGTCAGGAACGCGCGGAGTCGGTCGCGGGTGGGGTCGGGGGTGACCTGGAAGTCGATGAGGCGGCGTACGCCTTCCGACGGGTCGGCCGAGAACAGGTTGAGCGCGAGGCCGCCGGGGGCCGTCAGGAGCAGCTTGCCCACCCGGTCGGGGTGGTCGAGTGCCATCCGGACGCAGGTGCCGCCGCCGAGTGACACTCCCGCGAAGTGCGCACGCTCGATGCCCAGTACGTCCATGAGCCCGGCCACCGCGTCCGCGCTGAACGAGTAGAAGTCCTTGTCCAGTTCGGGCTTCGCGGACCGGCCGAACCCGGGCTGGTCCACCAGGAGCGTCCGGAACCGTTCGGCGAAGGCGGGCAGCGTTTCGCCGTAGGTCGACCAGGCGGAGGCGCCCGGCCCTCCGCCGTGCAGCATCACCAGAACCGGAGCCCCCGGTTCCGCCGGCCCCGCCTCGTGATAACGCAACGTCAACTCCCCGACCTCGGCAACCCGGGAAGTCCCCTCATACGTCAGCCCCACACCACACGTCTCACTCATCACCCCGCCATCCTGACGCACCCACGTCTCCCCCGCCCACCCGCCCCCGGGAGGGGGCGGGT
>NZ_JBHYJH010000241.1:0-8125 GCF_042740445.1 Streptomyces sp. NPDC059003
CCAGCCCGTCCGGCGTTTGAGGACGAGGCGCGCAGCGCCGGATAAAAGGGGGTCCTAGGGGGCGGAGCCCCCTAGTTCGGGAAGGGGCGGGTCCGGGGCGCACCCGCGAGGGACCCGCACGCCTCCACCAGCTCCCCCAGCTCCGCGGCGACGCACCGCGCCAACCCCTCCAGATCCGGCACCGCCACCGCATCCGCGAGGAGCCCGAAGTGCACCCGCCCCCGGTACGTGGAGACGGCGACCGCGAGGGCGTGGCCACGGGCCAGCGGGGCGAAGGGGTAGACCTCGACGAGCGGGCAGCCGCCGAGGCGGAGGCCGAGGCTGGGCAGCGGCACGCTGGTGACGAGGAGGTCGAAGAGCAGCCGGGCCCCGTGGGCGACGGCCGGCCCCCCGACGCGATGGCCGAGCGGCGGCACACGGTCGGCGAGAAGGGCCACGGCACCCGCACCCCGCGCGGGCCCGGCGTCCTTGTTCCGGTCCATCGCGGCACGCACGGCCCCGAGCCGCCCCAACGGCGCGGGATCGTCGACGGGCAGCCGGACCAGATAGCCCGAGAGCCGGTTGCCCTGGGGCTGCGCGGAGCGCGGACGGCGACGCGAGACGGGGATCAGCGCACGCGGCGCGACCCCCGCGCTGCCGTCGCCCCGCTCGTCGAGCCACCGCCGCAGCGCCCCGGCGACGACGGCGATCAGGACGTCGTTCACGGTCCCGCCCACGGCCTTGCGCACCCGGTGCACGTCGTCGAGGTCGAGGACGACGCCCGCGGTGCGGCGCGTGCCGGTCGGCCGGGCGGTGAGGGCGGCGGACGACCGTACGCCCCAGGTGGCCCGCGTCACGGCCGCGCCGATGTCGAGCGCCTGCCCCACGTCGGCGACCGCCGACCTGACCGTCGAGACGACGGCCCCCGGCAGCCTGCGCGGATCGAGGGCGTGCCACCACGGCGGCTCAGGACGGGGGCACGGCTCCCGGCCGGGCGGCAGCTCCACCGGGTCCATGACGGCCGCCGCGAGCGTCAGGGCGCGCAGGCCGTCGGCGAGCGCGTGGTGGAACTTGAACAGGACCGCGAAGCGGCCGCCGTCCGCCCCCGGCAGCACATGCGCCTCCCACGGCGGCCTGTCCCGCTCCAGGGGCCGCTGCATCAACGCGCCCGCCGCCGCCTGGAAGTCGTCGGCGGGCGGGGCGAGCCGGACGTGGTCGAGGGGGTCGAAGCCGGGCGCGGCCTGCCGCTGGGCGCCGCCGGGCGGCAGCAGCACGTGCCGTATCCGCAGGCGCAGTCCCGGCACGGCCGCCGCGCGCGCGGCGAGCAGCTCGGCGGCGTGGGCCGCGGCGGACGGCGCTGCGGCGTCGAAGACACCGAGCGCCCCCAGGTGCATGGGGTGTGCGGGGGACTCGATGCTCCAGAAGGCGAGGTCGAGTGGTGCGAGCAGGTCTGAGCTCTCGGAGGCCATGGCTTGCTCTCGCGTCGACGACGGGAAGCCAGCAGCCAATCACCACCCGACAATTACGGTCAAGTACGATCTAGATACGCATAGTTAACAATCGGTCAGGGGTCGGTCCCCGTTCGCGACCGGTCAGGGAGCCGGCACCGACTGCCCCTTGCCCAGCGCGATCACCCCGCCCTTGGACACCGTGTACAGCTCCTCGTCGCGGTCCGGGTTCACGCCGATCGTGGCGCCCGCGGGGACGTCCACGTTCTTGTCGAGGACGGCGCCGCGGACCACCGCGCCGCGGCCGACGCGGACGTTGTCGTGCAGGACCGAGCCCTGGACGACGGCGCCCTCGGCGACCGTCACGCCCGGGGAGAGGACGGACCGCGTGACCTGGCCGCGGATGACGCAGCCGGGGCTGACGACCGACTCGCTCGCGATGCCGCCCGCGCAGAACTTCGCGGGCGGCAGCTGGCCGGGGTGCGTGTAGATGGGCCAGCGGCGGTTGTCGAGGCTGAAGACGGGCTGGTCGGAGATCAGGTCCAGATGGGCTTCGTAGTACGCGTCGAGGGTGCCGACGTCGCGCCAGTAGCCGTGCTCCCGGGCGCTCTCGCCGGGTACGTGGTTGTCGTCGAAGTCGTACACCTGGGCCAGGCCGCGGTCGGTGAGCATGGGCAGGATGGAGCCGCCCATGTCGTGGGCGGACGCGTCGTCCTCGGCGTCGAGCTGGAGGGCGTCGACGAGCGCCTTGGTGGTGAAGACGTAGTTGCCCATGGAGGCGTACACCTGGTGCGGCGAGCCGGGCAGGCCCGGCGGGTCCTTCGGCTTCTCCAGGAAGCGTTCGACGCGGGTGCCGTCACGGGCGGGCGTGATGATGCCGAACTGGGCGGCGTCGGCGCGCGGCACGCGGATCCCGGCGACCGTGACGCCCGCGCCGGACTCGATGTGCTGCTTGAGCATCTGCCGCGGATCCATGCGGTAGACGTGGTCGGCGCCGAACACCGCGATGTAGTCGGGCTGTTCGTCGTGGACCAGGTTCAGGGACTGCAGGATCGCGTCCGCGCTGCCCAGGTACCAGCGCGGGCCGAGGCGCTGCTGGGCGGGGACCGGCGTGACGTAGTTGCCGAGGAGGCTCGACATCCGCCAGGTGGTGGAGACGTGCCGGTCGAGCGAGTGCGACTTGTACTGCGTCAGGACGCAGATGCGCAGGATGTCGCCGTTGACGAGGTTGGAGAGGACGAAGTCGACCAGGCGGTACGTACCGCCGAAGGTCACCGCCGGTTTCGCGCGGTCGGCGGTGAGCGGCATGAGCCGCTTCCCCGCGCCGCCCGCCAGGACGATTCCGAGCACCGAAGGTCCGCCGCGCATCGCCGCCCCCTGTCGCCATGTGTACTCGTGTGCCGCTGTGTGGACGTGTCGCTGTATGGACGTGTCGCTATGTGGACTTGAGCAGTTCCTCGTACACCTCGACCGTGCGCCGGGCCACCGCGTCCCAGCCGAACGAGCGCACCGCGCGGTGCCGCCCGGCCGCGCCCATCGCCGCGGCCCGCCGCGGATCGGTGGCGAGGTGGTTCAGCAGCAGTCCGAGGTCGTGTTCAAAGCGCTCCGGCTCGTGCGGGTCGTACGGGACGAGCAGGCCGGTCGTACCGTCCGCGACGACCTCGGGGATGCCGCCGACGCGGGAGGCGACGACGGCGGTGCCGCAGGCCATCGCCTCCAGGTTGACGATGCCGAGCGGCTCGTACACCGAGGGGCAGACGAACACCGCGGCGTGGCTGAGGAGTTGGACGACCTCCGGGCGCGGCAGCATCCGCGGGATCCAGTGGACGTCGCCGCGGGACCTGCTCAGCTCCTCGAAGAGGGTGCGGAACTCCCGGTCGATCTCCGGGGTGTCCGGGGCGCCGGCGCACAGTACCAGCTGGATGCCGGGATCGAGCCCGTGTGCGGCACGCAGCAGATGCGGCACGCCCTTCTGGCGGGTGATGCGGCCCACGAACAGGACGTACGGGCGGCCGGTGTCGATGCCGTGGCGGGCGAGGGCGCTCCTGCCCGGGTCGGGCGCGTACAGGGCGGTGTCGATGCCGTTGTGGACGACGTGCACCTTCGCGGGGTCGACGGCCGGGTAGCAGGACAGGATGTCGCCGCGCATGCCCTGCGACACGGCGATGACGGCGTCGGCGGCCTCGATGGCGGTGCGCTCGGCCCAGCTCGACAGGGCGTAGCCGCCGCCCAGTTGCTCGGCCTTCCACGGGCGCCGCGGCTCCAGGGAGTGCGAGGTCATGACGTGCGGGATGCCGTGCAGGAGCTTGCCGACGTGCCCGGCGAGGTTGGCGTACCAGGTGTGGGAGTGCACGAGGTCGCGGCCGGCGAGGGCGGCGGCCATCGAGAGGTCGACGGAGAGCGTGCGCAGCGCGTCGTTGGCGGTGTCGAGGGCGCTCCAGGCGCGGTGGCCGACGGCGCCGTCGACGGTGCCGTCGCCCCAGCAGTGGACGTCCAGGTCGGTCAGGCCGCGTAACTCCCGGGCGAGGAACTCGACGTGGACGCCCGCGCCGCCGTAGACGTCCGGCGGGTACTCGCGGGTGAGCAGTCCCACTTTCACGAGCGGAGCCCCCCGTCGTCGGCCGGCTCCCTCATGGTCACCCAGACGTGGCCGCGGGGGAAGACCGCTGCGGCGGCCGGTCGAAACAGCAGTCGCCGCACAGGCCGCCGTTCGGGCAGCGGTAGTACAGGCAGCAGCTGCGGCGCCGGAAGGCGGTGCCGGTGAGGGTGCCGGTGGCGGCCAGGTCGGGGTCCGCGAAGAGGGCGGCGGCGAGGGCCAGGGCCCGCTCCCCGACGTCGGGGCGCCCGACGCGCTCCGCCCACGCGTGCAGTTCCCGCACGGCGCCCGCGAGCGCCGAGCCCGCGTTGCCCCGCAGCAGCGCCGGTGAGATCCGGTGGCGGGCGCGCAGGGCGGCCGCCAGGGGCGCGAGGTGTCCGTCCACGACGACCTCGCGGACGCGGGCGGCGTCGGCGGGGAAGGTGCGGGTGCCGTCGAGCCACAGGTCGTCGGGTGACGTGCCGTCCGCGTCCCAGTGCAGCCGCTCCGGGTCGAGGTCGGGCACGAGGCCGTGGATCGCGGCCGGGCCGAGCGCCAGGGACCACAGCCGGGCGGCGAGTCCGAGGTGCGCGACGGAAACGCCGATACGCGTCTCGGGCGCCGCGAGGCGGGCGGCGACTTTCGTGACGCGAAAGTCCAGCGGGTCGCCACTTTGGCTACTCTGGGTAATTCCACCGCCCTTTTCCGTGGCGTTTCTCCGGGCGCGTGAGCCCTCTGCGTACACGCGCGTCAGCGGCACATGGCCCCCGCCGCAAGGCCTTTCCGTGCGCAGCGCGAAGAATCCGCCGACGGACGCGACCGTGCCCCAGTCGATGGCTGAAGTGGGAGGTGTCATCGTGGAAGTACAGCAGGCCGTTCCGGCCCAGGGGTAACCAGACCTGGGGAGGACATATGGGAGGTCGTACTCCATCGGGAGTAGGACAGATTGACTGCTCAGGGACGACGACGCGGTGCGCTCCGCGCGACATCGTGGTGAACATGGAAGCCGACCGTTCGCCGCACCGGAAGTACCGGACGCACCAGGACCGCACGCTCCGGGACCATGGGCCGTCCCGGCCGTCCCGTGCCGCCTGGAGCGCCTCATGAGCGGCCTCGCGCTGTCCGTCCTGCTCTCCCTCGTCTCCGCCGTGGCCTACGCGGGCGGGGCGATCCTCCAGGAGCAGGTGGCGGCGACCGCCGCGGAGCAGCAGTACGCGCCGCTGCGCCGGGGAGCCTGGTGGGTCGCGGTCGTCCTGAACGGCCTCGGCGGCCTGCTGCACGTCGTGGCGCTCGCCTTCGGACCGCTGAGCCTCGTACAGCCCCTCGGTGCCCTGACGATCGTCTTCGCGCTGCCCATGGCGGCCGTGTTCGTACGCCGCAAGGCCGGGGCCACCGCGTGGCGCGGCGCCATCATGGCGACGGTCGGCCTCGCGGGCATGCTGTCGCTGACGCGGGCCACCGACTCGCAGTCCCTGGCCGACGCCGAGCGCGTCGTGCTCGCGCTCGGCACCGGCGGCGCCGTCGTCGCCCTGATGCTCCTCGCGCACGCCGCCCACCGGCACCCCGCCGTGCGCAGCGTGCTGCTCGCCACGGCGGCGGGCATCGCCTTCGGCATCTCGTCGGTGTTCACCAAGACGGTCGCGGTGGACTGGGACGCGCACGAGCCGCTCCTGCGGCAGGTGCCGAGCCTCGCCGTGATCGCGATCCTCGCGGTCAGCGGTCTGCTGCTCTCGCAGGCCTCCTACCGGGGCGCGGGCCTCGCGGCGCCGCTGTCCACGGTCACGGTCGTGAACCCGGTGATCGCCGCGGCGGTCGGCCTGACCCTGTTCGGCGAATCCTTCCGCTACGGCACGACGGGCACGGCGGTCGCGCTCGCGTGCGGTGTCGTCGCGGCGGGCGGCCTGATCCTGCTGACGACGGAGCGCATCGGCGCGACGCGCCCCGCACAGGACACGGCGCCCCGCGCGGAGGAGGCCGCCGAGCCCTCGGCCGCCGCACCCGCGGCGACCGACGCCCCCGCGCCCGCCACGACGGCCGCCCGCGTCACCGATGAGCCCTCTCCCACCGCCGCCGAGCACGGCGGGGCACCCGCCATCAGCGAGCAGCGCAGGCCCGCTCACGATGACGACGAGCTGGTGGTGCCCGACCGCCCCGAACAGCTCGTGGTGCCCGACCGCCCCGAGCAGTTGGTGGTGCCCGACGCGCTCACTGCCGCGCTCCAGCCCCTGGCCCCGGCCCAGCCCATGGCGAGGGCGTTCCCGCGCGCCGACGCGGGCGCGGCACACGCCTAGCGGAGCCCCGTACTCCGGTACTCCGAAGGGCCCGTACTCCTAAGGGCCCGTACTCCGAAGGGTCAGATCCGGACCCCGCGCCCCCGCAGATACGCCAGCGGATCGATGTCCGACCCGAAGCCGGGCCCGGTGCGGATCTCGAAGTGCAGGTGCGGACCCGTGCTGTTGCCCGTCGAGCCGGAGCGGCCGATGCGCTGGCCCGGCACGACCTTCTGCCCGGACTTGACGGTGAGCGCCGACAGATGGCCGTACTGCGAGTACCGGCCGTCGGTGTGCCGGATGACGATCTGGTAGCCGTAGGAGCCGCCCCAGCCCGACGAGACGACCGTGCCCGCGGCGACCGCCTTCACGGACGTGCCGGTGGGCACGGGGAAGTCGACGCCCGTGTGGTAGCCCTTCGACCAGGAGCTGCCCGCGGCGCGGTAGGGCGTGCCGGTCGACGCGGCGACGGGTGCGGTGGCGCCGGACGCGGAGCCCGCGGGCTCGGCCTTCTGCCGTCCGGCCGGTGCGGTGTCGCGCTTCGGCTTCGGCGCGGGCTTGTGCGGCTTGGCCGGTTTGTGCTCCTTGACCGGGGGGCGGGCCCGCTCGGGCCGCGGCTCCGCCCGCTTGTCGTGCTTCTTCTCCGGCTGCTTCTCCCGGTGTTGCACGGGCCGCTTGTCGCGCTCGGGCGGTGTCCTGCGCTCCGGCGGCTTCAGGGGCCGCTTCTCCTTGGGGTCGCCGCCGCGCAGCGACAGCTTCTGGCCCGGGATGATGTAGTTCGGGTCGGCGCCGATGGTGCGGCGGTTGGTCTCGTACAGCTGCGGCCAGCCGCCCCGGACGCGGCGGTCGTCGGCGATGCCGGAGAGGGTGTCGCCGCGGACGACCGTGTACATCCGGGCGGTGCCCGCCGTGGACTGCGGTGTGACCTCGGGCTTGACGTCCTTGACCGTGCGCTGCGGGGGCTTTTGCGCCCGGGGCGCGCCGTCGGTCTTGGCGGCGCCGGTCGACTTCTTCGCCTGCGGGGCGCCCGCGGGCCTGAGGTCGGGGGTGTCGCCGCCGCGGGTGAGGCCCGCCCGTACCGAGCACACGGGCCAGGCGCCGGGTCCCTGGCCGTCCAGGACCTTCTCGGCGACGGCGATCTGCTGGTCCTTGGTGGCGAGGTCGGCGCGCGCCGCGTACGCCGTGCCGCCGTAGGCCTCCCACGTGGACTGGGTGAACTGGAGGCCGCCGTAGAAGCCGTTGCCGGTGTTGATGCTCCAGTTGTTGGTGGACTCGCAGGCGGCGACCTTGTTCCAGGTGTCGACGTCCGCGGCGTGGCCCGTGCCCGCGGAGACCAGGGGCAGGGCGAGTCCGGCGCCACCCGCCGTGACGGTGAGCGAGGCACGGTTGATCCGGCTCGGCTGGTACCGGCGATGCCGGCCTCGTAAGGCCATGAAAGCCCCCTCAGACACACGACGGACTGGGCACACGTCAAGCCACAGGACAAGGCCGCAAGCTAGCCGGTCGGCCATGGCTGTGACAAGGGCCCGGTGCTGAGGG
This sequence comes from Streptomyces sp. NPDC059003, assembly GCF_042740445.1. Taxonomy (NCBI): domain Bacteria; kingdom Bacillati; phylum Actinomycetota; class Actinomycetes; order Kitasatosporales; family Streptomycetaceae; genus Streptomyces; species Streptomyces sp. NPDC059003. The sequence continues at coordinate 7,812 of NZ_JBHYJH010000241.1, forward strand.
GGCGTTGAACCGGTCAGCTCCTCAAATGCCCCGGAAGCCACCGCAGTTGCACATCCTGCAGAAACACGCCGCCGCCCTCGTGGTCGTTGAATTGATAGACCTCCATCGACCGCTCACTGCCCGCATAGGAGTTGAAGGCGGCGAAAACCGTCGAAGGCGGGCAGGTCTCGTCCTCCAGTGCCGCGGAGAACAGCGCGGGCGCGCGCCCGCGCGCCGCGACGTGGACGGCCGGGGAGTACGAGAGCTTGGCGGCAGCAGGCTCCTAGCGGGCGCGCCCGGGGCGGAGGTGGGGGGGGAGGTCGATGAGGGTGTGG
>NZ_JBHYJH010000241.1:8135-10649 GCF_042740445.1 Streptomyces sp. NPDC059003
CACGGGCGTCGGCGGGCGGTTCCCGCCCCCCCCCGCCGCGGACACCCCCGCGGGCCCCCCCCCCCCCGCCGCGAAGTGCACGCCGTCGAAGTACGAGAGCGTCCGGAACACCTGCTCCTCGCGGCCGCGCCGGGCGCTCAGGTAGAGGGCTATCTCCTTGTACGGGTGCCGGGACGTGAGCGTCGCCGCGCGCGGGAAGTCGCACAGGAACGGCACGTTGGGGCAGATCGCGGCGAGGTCCGGCACGAGTCCGCCGACGGCGAGCGTGATGCCGCCGCCCTGGCTGTCGCCGACCGCGGCCACCCGCGCCGCGTCCACCAGGGGGTGTGAGCGGACGGCTTCGACGGCGCGCACGGCGTCGGTGAAGACGCGGCGGTAGAAGTAGTCGTGCGGGTCCTCGACGCCGCGGGTCACGAAGCCCGGGTACGCGGGCGCGCTGCCGACCGGGTCCGGCGTGTCCCCGACCGAGCCGCCGCTGCCCTGTCCGCGCGTGTCCATGATGAAGTGCGCGAACCCGGCCGCCGACCACAGCAGGCGCTCGTGCGGCAGGCCGCGGCCGCCGCCGTACCCGATGTACTCCACGACGGCGGGCAGCGGCTCACTCGCCCCGGCAGGAAGCAGCAGCCAGCCCTTGACCGGGTGCCCGCCGAACCCCGCGTACGTCACGTCGAAGACGTCGACCGACGCGAGGGCCGCGTCGACGCGCTCGAAGCGCGCGTCCAGGTCGTGCTCGCGCGCGGCGGAGAGGGTCTTCTCCCAAAAGGCGTCGAAGTCCTCCGGCTCCGGCAATTCCGGGCGGTATCGACGGAGTTCTTCGAGCGGCAGGTCGAAATGGGGCACGGACGGCTCCTCCTTCGGGCACGGTGTCCCACATCACGTTACGCCGCGGAGTGATACTGACGAACGGATGCGTTACCACCGTCACATACGTCATGTCAGACAGATGCGGAACTTCGGATTTCCCGGGAACTCAGGAGCACGAGCATGAGCAGTTCAGCGCAGATCGGCGTCACGGGCCTCGCGGTGATGGGCCGCAACCTCGCCCGCAATTTCGCGCGCAACGGCTTTACGGTCGCGGTGCACAACCGCACGGCCGCGAAGGCCCGCGCCCTCGTCGACGAGTTCGGCTCCGAGGGCACCTTTGTCTACACGGAGACCGCGAAGGACTTCGTCGCCGCCCTGGAGCGCCCGCGCCGCCTGGTGATCATGGTGAAGGCGGGGGAGCCGACGGACGCCGTCATCAAGGAGTTCGCGCCGCTCCTGGAGCCGGGCGACATGATCGTGGACGGCGGCAACGCGCACTTCGCGGACACCCGGCGGCGCGAGCGCGAACTGCGGGAGCTCGGCATCCACTTCGTCGGCACGGGCGTGTCCGGCGGCGAGGAGGGCGCGCTGAACGGCCCGAGCATCATGCCGGGCGGCTCGAAGGAGTCGTACGCGGCGCTCGGACCGATGCTGGAGAAGATCTCCGCGAAGGCCGCCGACGGCAGCCCCTGTACGGCGCACATCGGCCCGGACGGCGCGGGCCACTTCGTGAAGATGGTGCACAACGGCATCGAGTACGCGGACATGCAGCTGATCGCGGAGGCGTACCAGCTCCTTCGCGAGGTCGCGGGCTACTCCCCCGCCGAGATCGCGGACATCTTCCGCACCTGGAACCGCGGCCGCCTCGACTCGTATCTGATCGAGATCACGGCCGAGGTGCTCGCGCACGTCGACGCCGCGACCGGCAAGCCGTTCGTGGACGTCGTGCAGGACCGGGCCGAGCAGAAGGGCACGGGCCGCTGGACCGTGCAGATCGCCCTCGACCTGGGGGTGCCGGTGTCGGGCATCGCGGAGGCGGTGTTCGCCCGCTCTCTGTCCGGCCACGCGGACCTGCGCGCGGCGTCGCGCGGCCTGCCGGGCCCGGCCGCGAAGCCGCTGTCCAAGGAGGCGGCCGCCGCCTTCGCCGACCAGGTCGAGCAGGCCCTGTACGCGTCGAAGATCGTGTCGTACACGCAGGGCTTCCACGAGATCGCGGCGGGCAGCGCGGAGTACGACTGGGACATCGACCTCGGCCAGGTCGCGGCGATCTGGCGCGGCGGCTGCATCATCCGCGCCGCGTTCCTCGACCGCATCCGGGCGGCGTACGACGCCCGCGCGGACCTGCCGAGCCTGCTCGCCGACGAGGGCTTCGCGCGGGAGATCGGCGCGGCGCAGGACGACTGGCGCGCGGTGCTCGTGGCGGCCACGCAGCAGGGCGTCCCGGCGCCGGGCTTCGCCGCGGCCCTCGCGTACTACGACGCGCTGCGCGCGGAGCGGCTGCCCGCGGCGCTGACGCAGGGGCAGCGGGACTTCTTCGGCGCGCACACCTACCGGCGCACCGACCGGGAGGGGTCGTTCCACACGCTGTGGGGCGGGGACCGCTCGGAGGTCCAGGCGTAACGCTCACCCTCAAGCGCCGGACGGGCTGGTTCCAGCCCGTCCGGCGTTTGAGGGCGCGTGTGAGGACGGGCGCGCAGCGCGATCAGGGGC
>NZ_JBHYJH010000242.1:0-10528 GCF_042740445.1 Streptomyces sp. NPDC059003
AACACCACACCAACCCGCTGGCGGGGGTTTGTTTTTTTTTCAAAACCCCCCCCCCCCCACGGGGCCCGGCCCCCCCCGCCCCCCCGCCCCCGGACCGGTGTGCGTGGACGGGACATGAGAGGTGGCCCGAGGAGCGGAGTGGGCGCTGCGCTCCTCGGGCCACCGTGGGCCCGTCGGCGGTCGGGGGAGGTCACACCGACGGGAGTCGAGGGGGCGTATCGCGGCCGCGGGTGCGGCGGTGGCCGTGCGGGTCGCCGAACAGGGCCAGCGCCGCTCCGCACACGAGGAGCAGCCTGGCGGGCCAGGACAGCGGCCAGTCAGGGCCGATGCGCTGACGGGTGCTTGCTGCCATGGTGGGCTCGCCTCCTTCAGGGACCGTACGACGGGCGTGCGCACGGAGTGTGCGTACGGGCTCAGCGGCTTGGCCGGGTCGTCGCGGGGTCCTCCCCGGCTGCCGATGCGGGCACCGCCCCGGGCCCTGCCGCGGGAGCCACCGCGTGCTCCTGCCGGGCCGGGCGGCTCGGCCACCACAGCCGCGGGCCGACGTCCAGCGCGAGCGCCGGGACGAGCAGCGTGCGCACCAGCAGGGTGTCGAAGAGGACGCCCACGGCGATGAGGAGCCCCATCTGCAGCATGCTCACCGAGGGCAGCACGCCGAGGACGGAGAACGTGGCGGCGAGGACCACACCCGCGCTGGTGATGACCCCGCCGGTCACCGCGACCGCGCGGATCACACCCGGGGCGTGGCCCAGGGCGGCGGCCTCCTCGCGGGCGCGGGTCACCATGAAGATCGTGTAGTCCACGCCGAGCGCGACCAGGAACAGGAAGCCCATCAGGATCAGGGACTCGTCCGAGCGCGGATGCCCGAGGGCACGGAAGATCAGTACGGCGACGCCGAGCGCGCCGAGGAAGGACAGGGCCACGCTGGCGAGCAGCAGGACGGGCGCGACGACGGCCCGCAGCAGCAGCGTCAGGACCAGGAAGACGACGGCCAGGACGAGCGGCATGACGACGCGTTCGTCGTGGGTGTACGCGCGGGCGGTGTCGAGGCGGGTGGCGGTGTCGCCCCCGACGAGCGCGGCGGCGCCGGGGACGCCGTGCACGGTGGCCCTGACGCGGTCGATGGTCCGCTCGGCGGCCTTGCTGTCCGGCGGGTCGGCCAGGACGGCCTTGATGTGGACCTGGTCGCCGGAGCGCGCGGGGGCCGTGACGTCGGCGACGCCCGGGGTGCGCTTCAGGGCGGCCGTGACCTGGTCGGCGCGTGCGGCGGACGCGTACACGTCGAAGGGGGCGGCCGATCCTGCCGGGAAGTGCGCGGCCAGGGCCCGTTGTCCTGTGACCGACTCGGGTGTGCTGGTGAACGAGTCGGCCTGGGAAAGGCCCGTACGCAGCCCCAGGCTGCCGAGGGCGAGGGCCGCAAGGACGACGGCGCCCGCCACCCACACGGTGCGCGGGCGCCGGGCCACCGCGCGGCCCACGCGCCCCCAGACGCCGCGCTCGGCGTCGGGTGCGGCCGCGGTGTCCGCGGTGTCGCCGGTCTCGGTGACGCGGGGCACGAACGGCCAGAACAGCCACCGGCCCATGATGACCAGGAGCGCGGGCAGCAGGGTGGTCATGGCGAGGAAGGCGACCACGATGCCGACGGCGGCCACCGGGCCGAGGCCCCGGGTGGAGTTCATCTGTGCGGCGAGCAGGCACAGCAGGCCGAGGGTGACGGTGGCGGCGGAGGCGAGGACGGCCGGCAGCGCCCGGCGCAGGGCGGTGGCCATCGCCTCGTGGCGGTCGGCGTTGCGGCGCAGCTCCTCGCGGTAGCGCGCGATCAGGAGCAGGGCGTAGTCGGTGCCCGCGCCGAAGACCAGGACCGTGAGGACGCTGGCGCTCTGGCCGTTGACGACCAGGCCGCCGTGTTCGGCGAGGAGATAGACGACGGCGTTGGCCAGGGCGGCGCTCAGGCCGACGGCGATCAGGGGGACGAGCCACAGGACGGGACTGCGGTAGGTGAGCAGGAGCAGCAGGGCGACGACGGTGACGGTGGCGAGCAGCAGCGGCCCGTCGACGCCGCTGAACACCTCCGACTGGTCGGTGGCCGCGCCGCCGGGCCCGGTCACCTTGACCTGGAGGGCGTCGGGGGCGCCGCTGCGGGCCTCGTGGCGGATGTCTTTGACGTGGTCGGTGAGTCGGGTGAAGCCGTCGTCGCCGCGGGTGGTGAGCGGGACGGTCAGGAGGAGGGCCTTGCCGTCCTTGGAGGTCGCCACCGGGGCGATGCTTCCGGCGCTGTAGCGGGCGAAGCGGGCGCGGTCGCGGTCGGCCTTCGCGGTGTCCGCGGGCGTGATGCCGGCGGCGCGGGTGTAGACCACGACGGCTGGGAGGTTGGTGCCGATGTCGAAGTGGTCGCGGCCCGCGCGGAACGCGCGCGTCGACTCGGCGCTCTTGGGCAGCCAGGCGGTGGCGTCGTTGCTCTGGGCCTCGGTGAGCTTCGACCCCAGGGGTCCGGCCATCGTGGCGAGGAGCAGCCAAAGGACCAGGACGAGCCACTTGGTGCGGGCTCCCGCGGGCCACAGCGCGAGCCGTTTCCAGACGGACATGGCGGTTCCCTTCCCGACCGCGCCCTGCGGGCGGTCAGCCGGCGGTCTCGGACTCGGTCTCGCTCTCGCCGCCCCAGCCGCGCTGCTCCAGGACGATGTCCTTGAGGAACAGGGACGCCACCAGGCCCGCCACGAGGATCACGCCCGCGATGAGGAAGACCGGGCTGAGGGCGTGGGCGTAGGCCTGGGCCAGGCCGTCGCGGAGGCTCTCCGGCTGCCGCTTGAGCCACTCCGGGGCGATCGAGCCGCCCTTGGGGAGGCGTCGGGTGTCGCCCGCCGACAGGTACTTCGGCAGTTCGTGGCCGAGGCGGTTGTTGAGGACCGTCGCGAAGATCGACACGCCGAAGGAGGTGCCGAGCATCCGGCTGAAGGTGACGGTCGCGGTGGCGGCGCCCATGTCGCGGGGCGGCGCGGCGTTCTGCACGGCGACGACGACCACCTGCTGGGACAGCCCGGCGCCCACGCCGAGCAGGAACATGTAGCAGCCCGACGTCAGCCGGCTCGTGTCCGCGCTCATCGTGGAGAGCAGGAACGCTGCGGTGCCGGAGAGCGCCATGCTCGCCACCGGATACCACTTGTAGCGGCCGCTCTTGGCGACCGCGCCGCCGACCCCGAACGAGGCGATCATCAGGCCGAACATCATCGGAAGCAGCAGGAGGCCGGAGTTGGTGGCGGTGGCGCCCGACGCGATCTGCAGATAGAGGGGCAGGAAGAAGACCAGGCCGAAGCCGGTGAGACCGGCGACGAACGACACGATGTTGCAGATGTCGAAGGTCGAGTCCCGGAACAGGCCCAGCGGGATGACCGGTTCGGCCGCGCTCCGCTCGACGTACACCCACCCGACGAGCAGCGCGACCCCGCCGACGCCGAGTCCGACGATGACGGCGGAGCCCCAGGCGTACTCGGTGCCCGCCCAGTTGGTGAGCAGCACCAGGGCGACGAGTCCCGCGGACAGCAGCAGCATGCCGAGGTAGTCGATGCGCGGCCGCTCCACCTGCGTCCTGCCCTTGAGGAAGACGACGACGAGGGCCAGGGCGATGGCGCCGATGGGCAGGTTGACGTAGAACACCCAGCGCCAGGTGAGGTGGTCGGAGAAGAACCCGCCCGCGATCGGCCCGCCGATGGCGGACAGGGCGAAGACCCCGGCCGAGTACCCCTGGTACTTGGCCCGTTCGCGCGGGCTGAACAGGTCGCCGGTGAGGGCGAACATCGCGGCCATCAGACCGCCGCCGCCGATGCCCTGCACGACCCGGAAGACGATGAGCTGCGTCATGGTCTGGGCGGCGCCGCAGGCGGCCGATCCGGCCAGGAAGACGACGGTGGAGACGACGAAGACGGGCTTGCGGCCCAGCAGGTCGCCCAGCTTGCCGGCGAGCGGCATCACCGCGCTGGTGGCGAGGATGTAGGCCGCCGACACCCAGCCGATGCGGTCGAGTCCGCCGAGGTCGCCGACGATCGTCGGCACCGCCGTGGCCACGATCGACGAGTCGAGGGTGGCCATCAGCATGGCGAACAGCAGGCCGAAGTAGACGAGCAGCACGTGCTGGTGACTCATGGGCGACGTTGCGGACGGTGCCTCGGCACTGTCGCGCGCCTCGTGCGCGGTGGACACGGTCGGCTCCCGGGGACGGCGGTGGATTTACTTGACATCTACACACGCTTGACATCTGCACACACTTGACCTCAGCACTTGCTTGACAACGACACATCCATGCCAAAGTCAAACGAATGCGTTGAGCATATGTCTGCTAAAGGCACACGTCAACGGGTACCCTTCAGACATGACGAAGCCCCTGGACACGAGCTCCCCCTACGACCACCCCTCCGAGAAGGCGCTCTCGGCAGCCGCCGACGGGTCCATGGACGGCGTACCGGTCGACCCGCCGCTCGTGGCCGTGGAGCGGGCCATGGTCCGCATCCGGCGCAACCAGACCAAGCGCACCCTCGGCCGGTTCGTGACCAGCCGTCTCGACCGGTCGGTCGATCTGACGCACACCGTCGTCGTCGACGCCGTCGAGGAGGAGCCGGAGGAGCCCGGCCAGGAGGTCACGGTCGGCCTGGTCGCCGAGCGCCTCGCCGTGGACCCCTCCCGGGCCAGCCGCCTCGTGGCCGCCAGCGTCGAGGCGGGCTACATCCGGCGGGTGCCGTCGCAGGCGGACAGCCGCCGCGCCTGTCTGGAACTCACCGAGGCCGGGAAGGCGCTGGCGCTCCTCACCCACCAGGTGCGCCAGCAGTTCTTCGGCGAGATCATGCAGGACTGGTCCCCGCGGGACCGCAAGGACTTCGCCCGCCTCCTGAGCAAGTTCGCGGGCCTGCCCCCGCACAGCCAGTACGTCGACGACCTGGGCGACGGATCGGCCACCGACGCGTAGCCGGGGCGGGCTTCGTCGGTGCGCCGCGGGCATCTTCACTGTGCCGCGAGGTCGTCAGTGCGCCGCGGGGTCGTCCACTTCTTCTATGTACGACACACCGGTCGACCCCGCGTCGTCGAGCCGACGCCACTGCTCGCGCAGGCGGATACGGCCGTCCGGCAGGAGTTCGGGGGTGCTGACGCACTCCCCCGCGACGACGGCTCCGCCGTGCAGGACCTGGCTGTAGGCGAGCCGCAGCGTTCCCTCGGCGTCGCAGGTGCCGACGAGGCGGCCGAGGAGCACCTTGCCGCCGCGGAACTCGGCCCAGACGACCGACCCTGCTTGGTGGTAGTGCGCCAGCGGCACGTCGTGGTCCGCGCCCCGGGTCTCGGCCGCGGACGAGGCGAAGAACTTGTTGTTGTAGTCCACCTCGGCGTCGGTCACGTCGGTGCCGTTCACCTTGTCGTGTTCCACCTTGTCGTGGTTCACCGCGCCGCCCCCTTCACGGGCTCGATGTTGTAGTGGGAGCGGAACACGTTGTCCGGGTCGAGGCGGCGTTTCAGGGCCTTCAGACGGCGGTGCCCCTCGGCGCCGTACGTCCTGATGGCGCGGGCCGCGAGGTCCCGGCGGTCGGCGCCCGCGTCCGTCACGTAGTTGATGTAGCCGTCGCCGGAGACGGCCCACGGTTCGGCCGCCGCGGACACGGACCTGGCCCAGGCGGTCTGCTCGTCGTCGGCCCACTCCGGCTCCCAGATCGCCATGCCGGTCACGTTGAACCGGGCCGCGCGGAACGGAACCGCCGACGGCCGCTCGGGGGCGCGGCGCACCGCTCCGTTGAACGCCTCCAGATACACGGTGTCGTTGAACTCGCCCCGCCACTCGCCCGCCCGGAACCGCCGCACCAGCGCATCGATCAGCTCGTCCGGCAGCTCGCTGGTGCAGCGTGCGCTCCAGTAGTGCCGCAGTCCGTACGGGAGCCGGCCCAGGATCTGCTGCATGGAGATGTAGGGGCGGTCCTGGATCTGCCAGTCGAGGACCTCGGGGCCGCGCAGCCTCTTCTCGAGCGAGGCGACGTACTCCGCGTCCGTGCCGCAGTAGCAGACGCTCATCACCGCGGCCGCCGCCTGGGACGGGCCGAATCGCTCCAGGAGCAGGATGCACACCAGCTCGTCGGGGGCATCGGTCATCAGCTCCCTGAAGAGCCGGACGGCGGCGGCCATCTCGTGCTGGGGGTAGGCGACGAGGCCGCCGTGGACCCGCTCCAGCGGGTGCACCCGGAAGGTGAACTCGTCGACGATGCCGAAGTTGTGCCCCGCGCCGCGCAGCGCCCAGTCGAGTTCGGGGTCCGACTCGGGGTCCACGGCGAGGCGTTCGCCGTCGGCCGTCGTCAGCGCGTACGACAGCACGTTGTCGCACGACAGGCCGTACGCGCCCATCAGGTGGCCGACTCCGCCGCCGAGGGTGAGGCCGCCGACGCCGGTGGTGTCGAAGGTGCCGCCGGTGACCGCCATGCCGTGCCGGGACGCGGTGGCGTCGAACTGCGCCCAGGTGGCGCCGCCCTGGACCCTGGCGGTACCGGTACGGGTGTCAAGATCCACCCGGTCGAGCAGCCGCAGGTCGATGATCAGGCCGTCGTCGAGACCGGCCGACCCGGCGATGTTGTGTCCCGCCCCGCGCACCGCGACCGGCAGGGGCGACTCGCGGGCGGCCCGCACCACGCCCTGGAGCTCACCCGGCGTTCTGGGCAGCACGATCAGCGCGGGGCGGTGGTCGAACATGCCGTTGAAGAGCAGCCGCGTGCGGTCGTAGCGCGGATCGTCCGGGGTGATAACCCGTTCCGGGCAGATGGCGGCCAGGGTGCGGCGCACTGCGCGGGCCATGGCGACTCCTCGTAGACGTGGGATCGGCGTCCTCGACGGACGGTGCGGGTGGATCGAGGGGCGGGCGGTCAGCGGTCGGGGGCGCCGCCGAGCAGCCGGTCGGCGCACTGCCTGCTCGCGGCGAGCGCGGACTTGGCCGCGCCGCCGCTGCCGCCGGTGAACGTGTACAGCGACGGCATCTCGGTGGGCCGCAGCTCGAGCAGGCCGGAGGAGCTGTACGCGTCCGCGGCCACGACGGTGCGCCGGTGGCGGCGCAGCGTCAGCTCCGGCAGGCGCTCGGCCGCCCGGTGTTCGGCCGTACGACGCTGGTCCGGCGAGGCCCGCAGGTGTTCCGCCTCGGCGTCCCAGCGGTCGCTCGGTACGCCGAGCAGCATGCCGTCCGCCCCGTCCGGGCGCCCGTACAGGCCGGACGTCTCGTCCACGAAGCAGGACGGCCGTCGGCCGGTGACGTCGTACAGGTCGTACTGGATCAACTTCGTGCGCAGCGAGGGTGGTTGATGGTCCGGGCCGTCCAGGCCGCTGCGCCGCAGCAGGGCGCCGGTGCGCCAGCCGGTCGCCAGGACGACCGCGTCGCAGGGGTGGACGGCGCCGGGGCAGTCCACGGCGACACCGCCGTCCGGCAGGGCGAGCACGCGGCGGGCGGGGCCGGTCACGACGGTGGCGCCCCGGGCGCGGAGGTCGCGCGCGATCATGCGGCGCAGCTGGTCCGGGCGGAAGTAGCCCGCGTGCCGCTCGACCATCCCTTGTGCGTGCCGGGGCACGGCGAGACCGTGCTCGCGGGCCAGCGCCGAGGCGTCCATCGGCTCGGCCGAACCGGGCAGGAACTCCTCGATCAGGGCCAGTCGGTCGCCCGGGTCTTCCGGGCCCGCGAGGGCGTACACCGAGCCGGTCTCCCGGTAGTCCGCCCAGGCCGCCAGGGCGGAGTCGCCGCGCAGTTCGGCGAGGCTCTCGCAGGCCAGCCGGCAGGCGGCCGGGTCGGCCTCGAAGCCGCGGACGAGCCCGCCGGACGCGGCGGTGGCCTCGCCGGGCGGCGCGGCCGGGGCGGTCACCAGGCGCACCTCGCCGCGCGGGTCGGACCGCCGCAGCCGCCAGGCCAGCAGGGCACCGGCGATCCCGGAACCCACGACACAGATCCGCACGCGATCCCCCTCAGCGCCCGGTCAGCAGGCCGAGCAGCCGCCGCGCCCGCAGGTGGCCGTCGTCCAGCGCCGGGCGCAGCAGGCAGCGGGCGGCGAGGGCCGGGTCGAAGGACTCCGGGCGCAGGGCGCGTTCGGCCCGGTCCAGGTCCGCTTCGACGAGGGCGGAGTGCGCGCGCCGACCGCCGTCGCCGAGACCGGTGGGGGCCGTCGTCCAGCGCCGCACGAAGGCGTCGTAGGCCGCCGACGTGAAGTTGCTGGGGTACGGCGCCGGGCGGTCCCAGGCGAGGAACAGCCGGACGAGAGCCGGGTCCTGGTCGGCGAGGAGCTCGTCGGCCCAGATCGCGTGGCCACGGCTGGTGGAGAACTTCCGCGCGTCCAGGCGGTAGAACTCGTTGACCACCAGGCCGGTCAGCGTCGTGGGGAGCGGTGCGCCGGCCGCCGCCGCCATGGCCGGGAACAGGGCGGCGTAATAGAAGGCGTTGTCCATGCCCAGGAACGGCCACAGGCCGCCGAGCCCGGCCCAGGCCGCGCCGAGTTCGGCCGGCGTCCTGGCACCGGGGTCGAGGTGACGGCCGATCAGCCAGAGGTAGGCGAGGCCCATTTCGAACCACACGTCGAGGCGCTCGTCCTCCCGCGCCGCCTCGTCCACCGGGATGCCCCAGTCCGTCGGGTAGCTCACGGGGATGTCCGGCAGTCCGTGGTCGAGGGCCCGGGCGAGCAGCGCCCGTACCCGGGGCGGGATGCTCGCGCGGGACCAGATCTCGGTCAGCGCCCCGCGATGGCGGGCCAGTGCGAAGACCGGCCCCCGGTGCGGCACCGGGCGCGGCTCCCCGCCGCAGCCGGAACAGCGCGGCTCGACCAGGTCCGCCGCCGTCGCGAAGGCGCCGCAGCCCTCGCAGGTGCCGCCGCCCATGGCCTCGCCGCAGACCCGGCAGCCACCGCTGACGTAGCCGTGGTGCAGGGTGCGCGCGCAGCCGTCGCACACCAGCATCGTCCACGTGGCGTCGCGGACCAGACCCGCCGCCCGCATCCCGTCGAGGAGCCCGCGCACGGCCGACCGGTAGGCCAGGTCGCCGCGCGGGGCGGTGAACACGTCGTGGTCGATGCCGGCCAGGGACAGCGCCCGCCGGATCAGGGTCCGGTACTCGTCGATGACCTCGTCGGGCTTGCGGCCGAGCCGCTCCGCCTTGGCGACGACATAGTTCTGGTGGTCGTCGGTTCCGCACACCGTGAGGACCCGCTCGCCGCGCGCCACGGCCGCCCGGGCGGAGATGTCGGCGGCGAGGTAGGGGCCCGAGAGGTGCCCGAGGTGCAGCGGCCCGTTCGGGGTGGGCGGCGGGCTGAGGACGACCACGGGAGCCCGTTCGGTGTCAGCGGCCATCCGGGCCCACCTCGTCCCGGCTCGCGTCGGCCCCCGGCAGCCAGTAGATGCTGAGCAGCGTCACGGGCTCGGTGTCCGACAGGTTGCGGATGGTGTGCCGCTCCTTGGGGTCGAGGAGTACGGCGGTGCCCACCGGTGTGGGCTGCGGCTCGCCGTCCTCGATCACGAACGCGGCCTGCCCGCCGACGACGACGGCGAGCTCCCCCTCGGGGTGGCAGTCCTGTGCGCTCGTGCCGCCCGGGGGCACCACGCACCACATGGCGTGGAACGGCAACCGGTCGGTGCCCGCGTACTGGCTCCACCGTCCGATCCGTATCGCGTACTCGTCCGTGAGGACCGCGGAATCGCTGCTCAGCCTGCGCACCACACACCATCCCTCCTGAGCGGACGGGTTCATCGTGGCCCAGGGTGCTGGTGGAGATCTCGGAAGCCGCTCATGGGGCCCGGGCACCACCAGTTCGCCTTGAGAAGTGCCGCCTACCCTGCGGGCCATGGCTGTTGGAGAGGTTCCCCTGGTGTACGCGCCGCGCCGCATGGTGGCCTACGAGCCCGACCGTGTGCGCGGCTGGACGGTCAAGCGCTACGGCATCTCGGCCGCGCGGCCCCGGCCCCCGGAGCAGGTGGTCGAGGCCGCGCGGGTCGCGGTGCTCCGCACCCTGCCGAAGGCGTACGACGAGGCGCTCGCCCACGCCTTCAGCGTGCTGCACGAGGATCCCGACGGCTGTTATGTCGTCGTCGGCTGGTGGAGCCGCAACCGCGTGATCCTGCACACCCGGACCTGGCTGTCGCAGTGGTCGGCCCCCGACGACTGGCAGCCCGCGCCCAACGGCGCCACCGCGTGCGTCTGGGAGCTGGTCGCGCTGGCGCACGAGCGCGACGCGTGGGTCCGGCACGTGGTGCGCCCCGAGGTCCCGGACGTCGAGGCCTACCTCGCCTCCACGGTGACCGGCGCGTTCTGACCGAAGGAGTCCGAAGGGTTCCGGCCGAAGCGACCGAAGGAGGTGCCATGACGCTCGCTCTGCTGCTCCTGCTCCTCGGAGTCCTGCGCTATCTGGGCATCGGCAAGGACCGGATCGACCGGTGGCGTGCCGCGCTCACCCGCCGTCTCTCCCGGCGGCGCCGCGTCGGCCCGGACGACGACGAGGCGACCGATCCCTGACACAGCAGGTGCGGGAAGGCCGGCGGGGGCGGC
>NZ_JBHYJH010000243.1:0-10508 GCF_042740445.1 Streptomyces sp. NPDC059003
GGCTAGGAATAGCCCGTCCGGCGTTTGAGGACGAGGCCGCAGGCCGGATAGAAGGGGGTCCAGGGGGCGGAGCCCCCTGGTTCGGGAAGGGGCGGGATTGGGGAGCCCCCGGCAGGGGACCAGGCGGCCAGCCGTAGGGTGAGGGGCACCCAAACGGCCCAGTGAAGGGAAGTGGCTCCTCGTGGCGATCGAGGTCGGCGCCAAGGCTCCGGAGTTCGAGCTCAAGGACAATCACGGGCGCACCGTGCGCCTCACGGACTTCCGCGGGCAGAAGAACGTCGTGCTGCTCTTCTACCCGTTCGCGTTCACCGGCGTATGCACCGGCGAGCTCTGCGCCCTCCGCGACGAGCTCCCGAAGTTCGTCAACGACGACACCCAGCTGCTCGCCGTCTCCAACGACTCCATGCACACGCTGCGCGTCTTCGGCGAGCAGGAGGGCCTGGAGTACCCGCTGCTCTCCGACTTCTGGCCGCACGGCGAGGTGTCGCGGGCGTACGGCGTCTTCGACGAGGGCAAGGGCTGCGCGGTGCGCGGCACCTTCATCATCGACAAGGAGGGCGTGGTCCGCTGGACCGTCGTCAACGGCCTGCCCGACGCCCGGGACCTCAACGACTACGTCAAGGCGCTGCAGAACCTCTGAGGCGCCCGGCGGCGCCGGTGGCCCGCGCCGTGCGTCAGCTTCGCGTCAAGGGATCGTCCCCGGGGGCTCCCGGAGCTCCCTCGGGGACGACACCCTGGGATTCTTCAGGTGCGAAGCCTGTGGCGGCCGGGAACCGGTCACTAGGATCCACACGTTGATCCGATGGCAAGCACGAACTGGGGCTCCCCGCCCCTGGACACTATTTGGGAGGACTCGTGGGAGTCAGCCTCAGCAAGGGCGGCAACGTATCGCTGAGCAAGGAGGCGCCTGGCCTGACCGCGGTCACGATCGGCCTGGGCTGGGACGTTCGTACCACCACCGGGACGGACTTCGACCTCGACGCCAGCGCCATCCTGACGAACGCGGAGGGCAAGGTCACCAGCGACCAGAACTTCGTCTTCTTCAACAACCTGAAGAGCCCCGACGGCTCCGTCGAGCACACCGGCGACAACATCACCGGTGAGGGCGAGGGCGACGACGAGCAGATCAAGGTCAACCTCGCGGCGGTCCCGGCCGACGTCGAGAAGATCGTCTTCCCGGTCTCGATCTACGATGCCGAGAACCGCCAGCAGTCCTTCGGCCAGGTCCGCAACGCCTTCATCCGCGTGGTGAACCAGGCGGGCGAGGCCGAGATCGCCCGGTACGACCTCTCCGAGGACGCCTCCACCGAGACGGCCATGGTCTTCGGCGAGCTCTACCGCCACGGCGCGGAGTGGAAGTTCCGCGCCGTCGGCCAGGGGTACGCCTCGGGCCTGCGCGGCATCGCGCAGGACTTCGGCGTCAACGTCTGAGCGAGCAGTTCCCCCAAGCCCAAGCCGTCCGGCGCCGCACGCATGAGTGCGGCGCCGGACGTGCTCGGCACCGCAGGACCGCCGGACCGCATGGCGGCACGACTGCCGGACCGCGCGGCGGCCCGCCCGCATGACCGTATGCCCGGCCGGGGAGCCGGAGCGTGCGGGAGCCAACGCATCACCACCTCGGGGAGGACCACCAACATGGGCGTCACGCTCGCCAAGGGAGGAAATGTCTCCCTGTCCAAGGCCGCACCCGACCTCACCCAGGTGATGGTCGGCCTCGGCTGGGACGCTCGTTCCACCACCGGAGCCCCCTTCGACCTCGACGCCAGTGCCCTGATGTGCCAGTCGGGCCGGGTTCTGGGCGACGAGTGGTTCGTGTTCTACAACAATCTGAAGAGCCCCGACGGCTCGGTCGAGCACACCGGCGACAACCTCACGGGCGAGGGTGAAGGGGACGACGAGTCGCTCCTTCTGGACCTCTCCAAGGTGCCGGCCCACTGCGACAAGATCGTCTTCCCCGTCTCGATCCACGAGGCGGACAACAGGGGACAGACATTCGGCCAAGTCAGCAACGCCTTCATCCGCGTGGTCAACCAGGCCGACGGCCAGGAGCTCGCGCGCTATGACCTCAGCGAGGACGCCTCCACGGAGACGGCGATGATCTTCGGCGAGGTGTACAGGTACGGCGGCGAATGGAAGTTCCGCGCCGTCGGGCAGGGGTACGCGTCCGGCCTGCGGGGCATCGCTCTAGACTTCGGAGTCAATGTTTCTTAAAGGACTCTCCCCGGGTTCCTCAAACTGCTGACGAGATCGGCCGTGCGGGGCCCGGGGACCGTCCCGGAAGACGCAGCGGACAACAGCCGAAAGACGGCGCGGGGGAGCCCCGTACACACACGATTGGGTAGCCAGTGGTACTGAAAACCTTCGGCTGGTCGTTCGCAGTTACTGCGCTCGGCTTGGTCGCAGCGGTGTTCTACGGGGGGTGGACGGCGTTCGGGGTGGTGGCGATCCTGTCCATCCTCGAGATCTCGGTGTCCTTCGACAACGCGGTGGTCAACGCCGGAATCCTGAAGAAGATGAATGCCTTCTGGCAGAAGATCTTCCTCACCATCGGTGTGCTCATCGCCGTCTTCGGCATGCGCCTCGTCTTCCCCGTCGTGATCGTCGCCGTCAGCGCGAAGCTGGGCCCGATCGAGGCGGTCAAGCTCGCGGTCAACGACAAGGACAAGTACCAGCAGCTGGTGACGGACGCGCACCCGTCGATCGCTGCCTTCGGTGGCATGTTCCTGCTGATGATCTTCCTCGACTTCATCTTCGAGGACCGGGACATCAAGTGGCTCGGCTGGCTGGAGCGCCCGCTCGCCAAGCTCGGCAAGATCGACATGCTCTCGGTCTGCATCGCGCTCATCGTCCTGATGATCACCGCGATGACCTTCGCCACCCACGCCCACCAGCACGGCGGCATCCATGTCGACAAGGCGCAGACAGTCCTGATCTCCGGTATCGCGGGTCTCATCACGTATCTCGTCGTGGGCGGACTCTCCGGGTACTTCGAGGACAAGCTGGAGGAAGAGGAGGAGCGCGAGCACGAGGAGGAGGAAGAGGCCAAGAAGAGCGGCAAGCAGGTCTCGGCGGTCAGGCTCGCGGGCAAGGCCGCGTTCTTCCTGTTCCTCTACCTCGAGGTCCTGGACGCGTCCTTCTCCTTCGACGGCGTCATCGGCGCCTTCGCCATCACCAACGACATCGTCCTGATGGCGCTCGGCCTCGGCATCGGCGCGATGTACGTCCGGTCGCTCACGGTCTACCTGGTCCGCCAGGGCACCCTCGACGACTACGTCTACCTGGAGCACGGCGCGCACTACGCCATCGGCGCCCTCGCCGCGATCCTGCTGATCACGATCCAGTACGAGATCCACGAGCTCATCACCGGCTCCATCGGCGTCCTCCTCATCGGCGCCTCCTTCTGGTCGTCCGTGCGCCGCAACAAGGCGGAGGCGGCGGCAGAGGGAAAAGCGGGCTCGGACGAGAAGGCTGAGGTGTCCTCGGGGGTCTGACCCCTGAGCCCCGGCCTCCCGGCCCGGCCCGCCGGGCCCGCCGCACCGCGGGCCCCACGGCACCGGCCACCGCACTGGCGGCGCCCCTCCACGCGAGGGGCGCCGCCAGTGGCGTATGTCCGGTGCCGTACGGTGATCCGATTGGATCACCGGACCGACGTGTGACGGCCGGTCCGGTGAGGAACTCTCTTGTGCGGGGCGGTTGTTGGGGGAGTGCTCGTGGGCCGTTCCGTGGTGCGGACTGCTGGCATTCGGGGCACTTTGGGGGCGGCATGGGCTTTTTCGACGGTCTGCGGCCGGGGCGCGCGATGGACTTCGCCGCGGGCAGCGCGGCGACCAACGCCATCGAACTGACCAAACGGCATCCGACGGTCTCGCTCTCCAAACAGGGCGCGGCCAACGGCAACCTCCGCGTCACCCTGACCTGGCAGATGCGGACGTCCGACCTCATCGGCAAGAAGCGCGGGGGCGGCGGCCTGCTCCGGCACCCGCTGAAGCTGTTCCAGCCCGAGCCGGTGCAGGCGCACACGCAGAGCATGGTCAACGTGGACCTCGACCTGGGCTGCATGTACGAGCTGACGGACGGCTCCAAGGGAGTGGTGCAGCCCCTCGGCAACTTCTTCGGCAGCCTCAACTCGCCGCCGTATGTGAAGGGCAGCGGCGACGACCGGTTCGGTTCGGGTTCCGGCGAGACGCTCTACGTCAACCTCGACCACCGCGAGTCGATCAAGCGCCTGCTCGTGTTCGTCTACATCTACGACCAGACCCCGGCCTTCGACCGCACCCACGCCAAGGTGACGCTCTACCCGAGCAACGGCCCGCGGGTGGAGATCGACCTGGAGGAGCGCGCCCCGCAGGCCCGCTCCTGCGCCGTCCTCGTCATCGAGAACGTCAAGGACGAGCTGATCGTGCGCCGCGAGGTGCGCTACGTCTACGGCTTCCAGGCCGAGCTGGACCGGCTGTACGGCTGGGGCCTGCAGTGGGGCCGCGGCTACAAGACCAAGACCGGCTGAGCCGCGGCGCCCCGGCCCCGGGCGGGGGCCGGCGCGGCGACCAGTCCTCCGTCAGGGGTCTCAGCGGGAGAGGAACTGCGGTCCCTGCGGCGGCAGCCGGAAGTTCGGGTCCGGCACCGGCGGCGGCGCGACCGGGTGCGGATAGCCGTACGCGGGCTGCGGCGCCGCGGGGGGCTGCGCCGGTGCGGGCTGCGGGTAGCCGTAGGAGGGCTGGGGCGCGGGGTAGCGCGGCGGCTCCGGCGGGTAGCCGTACGCCGGCTGGGGCGTCATCGCGGGTACGGGCGGGGCCGCCGGGTAGGGGGCGGACGGCTGGGGCTGCGGGTGCGTGGGGTGCCCGGTGGGCTGGGGGACCGGGACCGGGGCCTGGGTCTGCGGGGCCGGTGCCTGCGGGTGCGAGGCGTCCGGCGTCGGCTCCGGCGCGCCCTCCGACTCGTCCACGGAGATCCCGAAGTCCGTGGCGAGGCCCACCAGGCCGTTGGAGTACCCCTCGCCCAGGGCCCGGAACTTCCAGCCCTCGCCGCGCCGGTACAGCTCGCCGCAGATCAGCGCGGTCTCGGCGCCGGTCTGCGGGGTGATGTCGAAGTACGCGAGCGGCTCACCGGCGACGGCGCCGGGCGAGGCGTCGTACAGCAGGATCCGGAGCGCCCGCACCTGCTCGAAGGGCACGCCGTCGGCGGACGCGACGAGCAGCACGCGGTCGATCGCGGGGTCGGCGCCCGCCAGGTCGGCCTGGATGGTGTCGGTCAGCATGACGGCCTGGCCCTCGGCGACGCGCTTCTTGCCCAGGCGCCAGACCTTCCCGGAGGGGTGGCGCGGCTGGTTGTAGAAGACGAAGTCCTCGTCGGAGCGCACGCGGCCGTCGGCGCCGAGCAGCAGCGCCGACGCGTCGACGTCAGGGGTGCCCTGGCCCGGCGTCCAGCGCAGGACCGCGCGGACCGCGGCGGCTTCGAGCGGGACGTTCGACCCCTTCAACATCGCGTGCGTCATGCGGTCATCCTGCCTTCTTTGTCCGGAGCGGGACAACGCGGGGGGACGCGGTCCGACCGACTCCGGTCTTCCCCGATCCGCCCGCGTCCAGGCCTCCCCGAGGCCACCGATTGTTTTCGGACAGCTTCCCGACTTGTCAGGTGTTGCCGCTCTTTGTTTCCCTTGTTTCTCTTGGCCTTCTTGGACTGCTTGGCCTATGACGCCCGACTGTGCCGTTGTGGTGCCGACGTGTGCGCCATGGCCGGGTTACCTGAATGTCACGCCCGAGGGGAACCCCTGACACCCGCTCTTACGTACTATTACCGGCCACATCACTTCGGATCGCGTCGGCGGTGCGGGCGATATCAGGAGAATTGCAGGGGAACCTCATGCGTCACTTCGGGCACATAGCCCCAGAGGTGCGTCAGCGCCTCTTCCACCGGGAGCCGTGTGCCTTCACCGCGGACTCCCCGCCTCAGCTGCTCGCGTCCGCGCTCGGCGCCACGCTCTACAGCCCGGCCACGCGGCCGCGCCTGGCCGACGACATCCGCAGACAGGCCGAGCGTGGCGTGATCTCGATGGTCATCTGCCTGGAGGACTCCATCGAGGACGGCGAGGTGGTAGCCGCCGAGGAGAACCTCGTCCGGCACCTCACCGACCTCGCCGCCCGCAGGGACGCCGACGGGTCGCAGGCCGAGCCGCCGCTGCTCTTCATCCGGGTGCGCAGGCCGGAGCAGATCCCGGACCTGGCGCGCAGGCTCGGGCCCGCGATCCGGCTCCTCTCCGGATTCGTCCTGCCGAAGTTCACCGAGGAGCGCGGCGTCCCGTTCCTGGAGTCGCTCGCGGCCGCGGAGGCGGCGACCGGGCGGCGCCTGTTCGCGATGCCGGTCCTTGAGTCCCCGCAGCTCCTTTACCTGGAGAGCCGCGCCGAGACGATCGCCGGCATCGCCCGCACCGTCGACAAGTACCGCGACCGGGTGCTCGCGCTCCGGCTCGGCGTCACCGACTTCTGCTCCGCGTACGGCCTGCGCCGGCCGCCCCACATGACCGCCTACGACGTGCAGATCGTCGCCTCCGTCATCGCCGACGTCGTCAACCACCTCGGCCGCGCCGACGGCACGGGCTTCACGGTGACCGGACCCGTGTGGGAGTACTTCCGCGTCCAGCAGCGGATGTTCAAGCCGCAGCTGCGCCAGAGCCCCTTCCTTGAGGTCCGCGCCGAGGAGCTGCGGCAGGCCCTGATCGAGCACGACCTGGACGGCCTCCTGCGCGAGGTGGAGCTCGACCGGGCCAACGGCCTGCTCGGCAAGACCTGCATCCACCCCTCGCACGTCCTGCCCGTGCACGCCCTGTCCGTGGTCAGCCACGAGGAGTACAGCGACGCGCAGGACATCCTGCGCCCGGAGCGCGACGGCGGCGGCGTGCTGCGGTCCGCGTACACGAACAAGATGAACGAGGTGAAGCCGCACCGCGCCTGGGCCGAGCGGACCCTGCGGCGCGCCGAGGTCTTCGGCGTCGCGCGCGAGGACGTCGGCTTCGTCGAGCTGCTCACCGCCGGGCTCCCCGGCTGAACGTAAGGAACGAACATCGTGGAGTGGTCGGGGAACTGGGTCGCGCGCCGGCTCGGCGTCGAGATCGAGGGCGACGGGGAACTGCGGGACCTCCTCGGGCTCGCGCTGCGCCGCAACCCCAAGCGCGCGCACCTGCTGGTGTCGAACGTGCTCGGCAAGCACGTGCCGCAGCTGCCGTCGGTCGTCCGGCGGTCCGGGTACGAGCTCGGCCTGCGGGTGCGGGACCTGCTCGGCCCGTACGAGGCCGGGCGCGCCGTCGTGCTCGGGTACGCGGAGACGGCCACCGGGCTCGGCCACTGCGTCGCCGACGGCGTCGGCACGGCCCCCTATCTGCACTCGACGCGCCGCCCCGTCGCGGGCGTGGCACGCGCGGGCGGCTTCGAGGAGTCCCACTCGCACGCCACCTCCCACCTGCTGCTCCCCGAGGACCCGCGGCTGCTCGCGGGCGAGGGCGCGCTCGTCCTCGTCGACGACGAGTTCTCCACCGGCAACACGGTCCTGAACACCATCCGCGCCCTGCACGAGCGCTTCCCGCGCGAGCGGTACGTCATCGTGGCGCTCGTCGACATGCGCGCCCCCGAGGACCAGGACCGCTTCCACGCCTTCGCGCGTGAGATCGGCGCCCGCGTCGACCTGGTGGCGCTCGCGTCGGGCACGGTGCGGCTGCCGGACGACGTCCTGGCGAAGGGGCAGGCGCTGGTCGCCGAGCAGGAGGCCCGCGCGGCACGGGCACCGGGCCTGCCCGCGCCCCGCCCCGCCGAGCGCGCCCCCGCCGAGCGCGCCCCCGTCACGTGCGTCGCCCTCGGCTGGCCCGACGGCGTCCCCGACGGCGGCCGCCACGGCTTCACGCCCGCGCACCGGGCGCGCCTGGAGGCCGCGCTGCCCGGCATGGCCGAGCGGATCGCGGGGGCGCTGCCCGCCGGGGCGCGGCGCGTCCTCGTGCTCGGCTTCGAGGAGCTGATGTACGCGCCGCTCGCACTCGGCGTGGCCCTGGAGGGCTGCCTGGGCGAGGCCGTCGAGGTCCGCTACTCCACCACCACCCGCTCACCCGTGCTCCCCGTCGACGACCCCGGCTACGCGATCCGCACCCGCCTCACCTTCCCCGCGCACGACGACCCCGCCGACGGGCCGGGCCCGCGGTACGCGTACAACGTGGCGGGCGGCGGCTTCGACGCCGTCGTCGCGGTGGTGGACTCGGTCGCCGACACCCCGCGGCTCCACGCGGCCGACGGGCTGCTGGCGGAGCTGTCCGCGCACGCCGACCACGTGCTGCTCGCGGTCGTCCCGTCGTACGTCCCCGCGCACGCCCCGTCGCGCGTCCCCGACGCGCGCGCCCCCGAAAGGTCCCCCTCCGTGCTGCCCGACCCCCTCCGCGGCCCCGCCTTCTCCTCGTACGCGCCCGACGACGTCGGCTGGCTGCTCCAGGACCTGTCGGAGGTCACGCTCGAAGCGCCCACCGAGGAGCGCGAGGAGGCCATCCAGAGCGGCGGCGCGCACTACGCCGAGTCGCTGCCCGTCGAGTACCAGCCGAGCGACCGCTACCAGGAGCTCTTCCGCGCCGCGCTCGACGCGTCCGCCGCCCGCATCGCGCAGGCCGTCGGCACGGTCACCGAGACGGTCATCGCCGAGCGCTCCCCGCGGCCCGTCCTGGTCTCCCTGGCCCGCGCGGGCACCCCCGTCGGCGTCCTGATGCGCCGCTGGGCGCTGCACCGGCACGGACTCGACCTGCCGCACTACGCCGTGTCGATCGTCCGCGGCCGCGGCATCGACGCCAACGCGCTGCGCTGGCTCGCCGCCCACCACGACCCGGCCGACGTGGTCTTCGTCGACGGCTGGACGGGCAAGGGCGCGATCACCCGGGAACTGGCCGCCGCGGTGCGGGAGTTCGAGCGGGCGGAAGGGGTCACCGGCTTCGACCCGGACATGGCCGTGCTCGCCGACCCCGGCTCCTGCGTGCGCACCTACGGCACCCGCGAGGACTTCCTCATCCCGTCGGCCTGCCTCAACTCCACGGTGTCCGGACTGATATCCCGTACGGTCCTGCGCGCCGACCTCGTCGGGCCCGGCGACTTCCACGGTGCGAAGTTCTACCGGGAGCTCGCGGGCGCGGACGTGTCCGGCGTCTTCGTCGACGCCGTCCAGGCCCGCTTCGACGAGGTCGCCGACGCCGTGACCGCGCAGGTCAAGGAGGTCCTCGCCGCCGACCGCGCGCCCACCTGGGAGGGCTGGGCCGCCGTCGAGCGGATCAGCGAGGAGTACGGCATCCACGACGTGAACCTCGTCAAGCCGGGCGTCGGCGAGACCACGCGCGTCCTGCTCCGCCGCGTGCCGTGGAAGATCCTCGCCAAGGCCGGGGCGGGCGCCGACCTCGACCACGTGCGGCTGCTCGCCGAGCAGCGCGGCGTGCCCGTCGAGGAGGTCGACGGACTCCCGTACACCTGCGTGGGCCTGATCCACCCCCAGTACACGCGCGGCGCGACCGGCGCCGACGGCAAGGCGGTCTCCGCGTGAATACCGTTCTCGTCGCCAGCGATCTCGACCGCACCCTCATCTACTCCGCCGCCGCGCTCGGCCTGCGCATGCCCGACGCCGACGCGCCGCGTCTGCTGTGCGTCGAGGTGTACGAGGGCAAGCCGCTGTCGTACGTCACGGAGGCCGCCGCCGAGCTGCTCGTGGAGCTCGGGCGGAGCACCGTGTTCGTGCCGACGACCACGCGGACCCCTGAGCAGTACCGGCGCATCCATCTGCCGGGGCCCGCGCCCCGGTTCGCGATCTGCGCCAACGGCGGGCAGCTGCTCGTCGACGGCGTCCCCGACCGCGACTGGCGGGACGCCGTCGACCGGCGCCTGGCCGCCGAGTGCGCGCCCCTCGACGAGGTGCGCGCCCATCTGGTGCGCACCGCCGACCCCGCGTGGCTCCTCAAGGAGCGCGTCGCCGAGGACCTCTTCGCCTACCTGGTCGTCGAGCGGGCCCTGCTGCCCGACGGCTGGGTCAAGGAACTCGGCGCGTGGGCCGAGGGGCGGGGCTGGACGGTGTCCTTGCAGGGGCGCAAGGTGTACGCCGTGCCGCGGCCGCTCACCAAGAGCGCGGCGATGCGGGAGGTCGCGCGGCGGGTGGGGGCCGACGAGGTGCTCGCCGCCGGGGACTCCCTCCTGGACGCGGATCTCCTCGCGGCGGCGGATCGGGCGTGGCGGCCCTCGCACGGGGAGCTCGCCGACACGGGGTGGGCTGCGCCCGGGCTCACGGTGATTCCTGAGGTGGGGGTGGGGGCGGGGGAGGAGATCCTGCGTCGCTTCCTCGCGGGGGCGCCCCAGTCCCGCCCCTTCCCGAACTAGGGGGCCAGCCCCCTGGCACCCCCGAAAAGCAATCGGCCTTCGGCCTCGTCCTCAAACGCCGGACGGGCTGAAACTTCTGCCGCACCGGCGAAAGTTCTAGCCCGTCCGGCGTTTGAGGACGAGCGCGCAGCG
>NZ_JBHYJH010000244.1:0-10475 GCF_042740445.1 Streptomyces sp. NPDC059003
CGGCGCCATACGACGAAGGCCCGGCCGCTGACGACCGAGGCGGTATGCCACGGTCGGCGCAGGCCGCCGGCGCCCCCGACATCGCCCGCGCCGCCGCCGGGCTGGGCGAGCTGGTCCTGGACGGCGAGCTCGTCGTGCCCCACCAGGGGCGGCTGAACTTCCCGCTGCTGCAGCAGCGGGCGCGGCACACCGGCCGGGGCGCCGAGGAGATGGCCGCGCAGTTCCCAGCCGCGGTGGTGGTCTTCGACCTCCTGGAGGCCGACGGGAGGGTGCTGCTGGACCAGCCCTACGTCGAGCGCCGGGCTCTGCTGGAGGAACTGTTCGACCGCGGTGAGCTCGGCCCGCCGTGGAGCCTGTGCCCGGCCACCGATGACCCCGCCATCGCGGCTCAGTGGCTCACCCCGGACTGGGGACACGTGGGTATTGAGGGCCTGTGCCTGAAGTCCAGAACATCCCTGTATAGGCCGGGCGTGCGTGGCTGGGGGAAGCTGCGCTCGTTCGAGAGCGCCGAGGGCATCGTCGCCGGGGTGACCGGGTCTCTTGCCTCGCCGAGCACCTTGCTGATCGGTCGCTACGATGCGACCGGGCACCTGCGGCTCATCGCCCGCACCACCCCGCTGCCGCGGGCCGCCGCCCGGCAGCTCGGCGCGCTCCTGCGCCCGGCCGGGAGCGGACACCCCTGGGAGGGCGTGCGGTTCTCCTCCGGCTGGGGCTCGCGGGCGGCCCTGGATGTCCGGCCCGTCGAGCCGGAGACAGTGGTGGAGTTCCGCGCGGACACCGCGATCGACGCCGGCCGGTACCGACACCCCGTGCGCCATCTGCGGGTCCGGATCGACCTGCGCCCCGTCGACGTGCAGGTCCTCGGCGCCGAACACGTCGGCCCGTGATGAGACAGCGGCCGGCAGGCGGCAGGGGCAGAGCGGCAGGCCATATAACCCCGTGGGGCACCGCGCCCGGGGCAGCCATGCAGGCGACGGCCAGGCCTCCGGTTCGCGGTGAGGTCCCGACCCCGCGCGGGCCTGGAGGATCACCTCCTGCACGGTGCGGAACAGCAGCGCCCCCGTCCGGACTTGGGCTTGTACTGCCATCAATCCGGCGCCGCGGGGCAGGCGTTTGACGGTGCGGGCCAGGGCATGCCTCGACCGGGCGGTCCCCCCCTCATCGGCATGGCCGGGTGCTCCCGGCGCGTATGCCTGGCGCCGGTGCCCCACCGCCCTTCGAGGCGGCCGGGGGCGTACGGGCACAATGGACGGGCCCGGCGGCGTGCCGTGCGTCCGGCCGATGCTGGGCGCCGCCGGGATCCGACACGTCGCAGTGTGCGGCGAGGTCCATGACCTGCGCTGAGCCCGGGCGCCGTGGGCCCCTGAGGCGGCCAGCGGCAAAGGCCCGCCGTGACGCCCCGGGCCAGCCGTGCCTGGCCGAGGCCGCTGCCCTGCTCACGCCGGACCACCCACGCCCGTCGGGCGGCATCCGTCCAAACAGTGCGCAACACCCTGGAGCCCCTGGCCGAAAGGGAGCTCGCCGAGAAGTGCCGCCAACGGCGGAGCTGATGGACACCGCGTACGCCGACAGCGAGGCGGCTGGTGTGCCCGAGGCGGGCGACACTGCGGGCGACGAGGGCGAACCGGCCCGCGCGGCAGCCGAGAAGGTTCCCGCGAAGGTCTAGCGTCTGCTGCGGCCCGCCCGGGCGCCCGCAGCGGCCCGGCGAGGCGAACGGATCAGGTGTCCGGGCAGCAAGACGGCGCCCACGAGGAGTTGGACGGCCGCCAGCACGTAGCCGAAGGCGTAGTCCTCCCCCAGGCCCCAGCCAAGGATGCCCGCAACACATCCGGCTCCCAGCCAGGCGATGGCCGCACACGGCAGTGCGGCTCGGACTCTGGCCACCCCGTAGGCGGCGACAGCGCCCAGGCCCAGACCGGCGGCCACGATACTCAGCTCGGCGCGGGCGCCAAGGAGCGCGGCGGCCAGGACGCAGACCCCCGCACCGACGGTCAGCGCGATCCACGGCGGCATTACGGATCGGGTCACGGTCTCTCCGGGGGTGGGATGGGGCACCCGAGCCAACCACGCCCCGGCCCGGCAGGGCAATGAGGCCCCCTGCCCCGCAGGCGGGCGGCGGCTCGAACAGGGGCTGCGGTGAGGGGCGTTGGTGCGGCGCCGTCTCTTCCGCGGTGAGTCCTTCCCGGCTGGGCCGAGACGCCGGAGGGACGCCAGCGCGGGGTCGCTTCAGTCGCTTCTCCTACCGCCACTCCTCCCACGCAGGCCTGTGACCTGCATGTTCTCGTGTTCCGCAGAGAGCGACCGAAGCTCAGCGACGCAGCACTGTGTCCAGTCGCTGGCCTCACCCCGCGCCACGCGGACGCAGCGCGCAGCGACCAAAGCGACTGAAGCGACTCAACGCCGGAGTCAAGGTGCCCTTCTGCCCCGCCCGGCAAGGGCCGTGGCCAGGAGGGCATCGCCGGGAACCGCGGATGTGCCCAGGTGCTCCTCTGTATCCGCAGGCCGGGGCAGGCACGGCGTCGCGTGCGCGTTCCGGGCCAGGTGTTCCGGGGCAAGCTCGGTACACCGCCGCCGTGTTGGGGTGATTCGGCGCCTGCCACACTGGTCCCCGCGCCGCATGCGGCGTCATATGCGGCGGTCTTCCCGGGTCGCGGCCGGGTGCGGGCCGCCTGTCTTCTCGATGGGAGTGGTGAGTGCCGTGTCTTCGCCGTCACAGGATCCGGCTGTTACCCGGGTACAGCTGACCGGTCCGCCCCAGGAGGTCGACCGGCTGGTGGCAGTGCTCAGCGCCAGTGCAGCGGTCATCTCCGACGCCCCGCCGCAGAGCAGAGACCGCGGCGACATCGAGCGGGTGGTCGTTGTGGTCACCCACCCCTCCCCCCGGCCGCCCTCGGCAGGGCACGGAGTGTCCCTCACCGTCCAGAGCGTGCTCGAGGCCCCGGAAGGCGCCTTCCCCGGTCTGCCCGGTGCCGCAGCCGCGCAGGAAGTGGAAGCGGCCGTGGCCAGCACGCTGCAGGATGCCCCCCTGCTCCGGCACGTCCGCAGCCGCCTGGTCTCCTCCTGGGGGCTGCCCGTGCCCCGGGAGTAGGCGGCCATGGCCGGGGCCGAGGCGCGGCTGGACGAGGCGGGCGTATCGCTGTGGCTGACCGACTGGAAACCCACCGGCGACTGGACAGCCAACGGAGGCAAGGCCTGGTCAGGGCGGCGGATCCTGACCCTGGTGGGTGGCGAGTACGCCGGCCAGCTGGACTTCTACGTCCACCCCGACCGGCAGGCCGTGTTCGTCTCGCAGCTCGAGGTGGCGCCCGAGTACCAGCGCCGGAATCTGGCCTCGGTGATGATGGACGCGCTGTACGGGGCCTACCCGAGAGCCTGGATCAACCATGGTGTGCGTTCGCGGCGCGACGGGACACTGTGGTGGGACCGGTACAGCGAGCCCGCTCCCGAGCGCAACGTGCACAACCGTCCCCCGGCCGAGTGGGCAGCCTACTTCGAGGCCCCCGTGGTCGCCGAGCACAAGGCGGCCAACGCCGAGCTGAACTACTACTGGGGCGTGGACGGCCACCGCCGTCAGGTGTACCGCTACGGCGAGCGTCTGGAGGAAGAAGCCCAGCTCTACGCGCCGTTCTTCCGCAAGGCCCGCAGGCAGGGCCCCGACCCGGCCGCCCAGGAGCTCTACGCCGCAGTCGCGCTGACCCTGCCGCCCGGGCTGCACCGGCTCGTGCACGACAGCACCCGAGACACCGGCGACCGGGCGCGGATCCTGCTGGACAACGTCGGGCACGGCAACCTGCCGTGCCACGCCGCATGGAACACCACCGAGCACGCCGCGTTCGAGGACGTCGTCCAGGACCAGCTGCTGTACTCCGCGGACCCGCGGCCGGGCAGCTACATGGTCTTCCGTGTGCTGCCGCTGTCCGCAGCCCAGGACGCCCAGGACGTTGCGCTGCACTCCGTGAAAGCCACGTGGGTGACGTACATCAACTCACCCGGGATCGAGGTGCAGTTGGCGGGCCTGTCCTGGCGCTCCTCCCGGCAGCCGTGGACCACGCACCATGCCTCCTTCACACCCCCCGTGGGCGCCGCGATCGCGCCGGAAAACCGGGACGAGGCCGGCCCGCAGTACCGGGCCCGCTTCGACGACAGCGGAGAGCTGCTGCCCGGGCAGCAGCCGCAGCCCGCCGAGAACACTGCCCCCTTGGCGGGGCGCGAGGCCGATATCCGCGCCCTGGCGGGCAGGCTGCTGGAGAGCACCGCGCGGCGTACGGCCTCCCCGCCAACGGCGCCCGCCGCACCCCGGGCACAAGAAGACCACCGGATGCACCAGCAGCACTCCCTGCCGCCTCCCTCCCCACGCCCGCACTAGGACCAGAGCCGCGGCCCGAACACGAACGGGCCGCTCCGGTCCGGGGCATCCGGGACATCCGGGGCGGAGAACCCCCAGATATCGCTGCCGAGCCGCACGGCGCCCCGCCCCCCCCTTTCCGGTGCCGTCACACCGAACGCGCCCAGCACCGCCCCGCAGCCCGCCCGTGACGGGCGCCAGCGGGATCCTGGGAGAGCGGCAGGGAACTCTGCGCCAGGGGTGCGCAGTTGACACTGCACGGCAGGTGTCCACCCCGGGAGTAACGATGAGCCTTCCCCCCTCGTATGTACGGCTGGAGATGACGGGCGCCCCGCAGGCGGTCGACGTGGTGGCCGAACAGCTCAGCGGCCACCACGAGCTCGTCTCCCTGTCCCGCTCCGCACCCAACCCGCGCGGCGAGATCACCTCCCTCGCCGATGTGTTCCTGCACGAGGACCAGGTGCCGGGCCCGCCCGGCGAGCGGGCGCCCGGCCCGGTGACGTACGTCCTCCAGGTGGTCGTGGACCTCCTCCCACCCCCCGCAGGCGAGCCTCCCGCCGGTGACGTCCCACAGGTGGAGGCCGCGGCCGCACAGCTGCTGCAGCAACTGCCCGGCTGCACCGGCCTCGGGGTCCGCGCCGTCGCCCGCCGCCCCACCCACACCCCGCGCGCCTGAGCTCATGGCCGCTGCCCGGCCTGTGCCGGAGGGGGTCTCGCTGCGGCTGTCGACCTGGAAGGGCGACCCCGGGCACCGCTGGCCGGGCCGCCAGATCATCGCGGTCATCGACGGACTGGCAGCGGGCCACCTCGACTACTACCTGCACCCCCAAGGCGAGGCCCTCGAGGTCGAGCTGCTGCTGGTCAACGAAGAATTCCAGCGGCGCGGACTGGCATCCCTGCTCGTCGACACCCTGGCCGCAGCACACCCCACAGCCTGGGCAAGCCCGGGCGCCCTCACCGGCGAGGGCGCCCAGTGGTGGGCCCGCTACCGCGACCGTGCCCCCGCCGAGCGCAACATCCACCACCGGCCACCCGCCGACTGGGCCCGGCACTTCAAGGCCACGCGGGCGGCCGCCGACAGGAACCGCAACGTCCACCTCAGCAAGCACCTGAACCTGCCCGGCCACGGCTACGGCTACGGCTACGGCACAGAGCCGTGCGTGGAGGCGGAGTTCGCCGCCTACGACCACTACTACACCGGCGGGCAGGAACTGCCGCGGGTGGCCCCCACCCGGCAGGAGCTGCATGCCGGGGCATCGGTGCACCTTCCCGCGGCCCTGCACCGCCTCGTTCATGACCCGGCGCTCAGCGTCCGCCAGCGCGCGCACGCGCTGCTGGGCCACCTCGGGCACGGCAACATCCCCCGGGGCGGCGGCGGAGTCGGGCACCCGGGCGGGTGGAACCTGTCCCCCGCCGATGCCTTCGACGACGCCCTGACCATGGACCTGTTCAGAGACGCGCCGTCGCCACGTCCGGGCACGCATGTCGTCTTCCACGCCCTGCCGGTTGCGGGCCGGCCGCTGGCGTATGAATCCTGCACCCAGTATGTGCAGTACACCCAGGGCAGAGACATGCCCCTGGAACTGGCCGGTCTGTCCTGGCGCAGCGCGCGGGAGCCCGGCCTCGTGCACAGCACGGAGTTCGACCCGCCGGTGCAGGCCTGCATTGCTCCGCCGAGCCCGCAGGCCGCCAGCGCCGCCTACCGGGCCCGCTACCACAACAGCGGCCCGCAGCCCGCCCCCACCGCGCAGGAGACTCCGGCTTCCTTCACCCCCCAGGCCGCAGCGGTCCACCAGCTGGCGGAGCGGCTCCTGGCCGCCCGGGAAGCACGACGACGACGGGAGAGGCAGCACCCGGAACGCCTGGAGCCCGCCTACGACCCGCACGTGCAGATGCCGCTCCCGCCGCCTGCCGCAGGCCCGGCACCGCACTGACATGCCCCCGGCCGGGCCTGGGGTGGACAAGGCCCGGGGGCTGCAAGCCGCCGCGGCCGGCGCTCCGCCCGGCCGCTTCACAGGCGTATGACGGGTGAGCCAGGGGCAGTCTGGGGGCGCCCGGGTGAACTAGCATCCGGCGCAACGCACGTACCTACAGAAGGCGAGCGCGGTCGTGACTGACACGCAGGTCCACATCCCCATCCAGGCCCGGTATGCCGAGCAGTGGGCGCAGGAGCTGGAGGACAATCTGGCGCAGCAGCGGGCGTTGGACGAGCAACTGGCCCGGCTGCGTGCCGACGCGCAATGGCTGCAGCAGCGGCTGGCGGAACAAGCGCCGTCCTCACGCGAGCAGACCCTCAAGGAGCCTGCCGCCGCGGCGGCCACGCGTGCACACGGGCTGGCTGCAGGCACACCTGCAGAGGTTCCCGCTCCCCGGGCTGCCTCGTTGGCGAAGGCTCCCGCCGAGCATTCCGCCGCGCCGGGCCCGGCCCGGGCGGCAGCCGCAGGCAAGCCGAAGCGCAAGAGCATCACACCCGCCCGCAAGGCCGCCAAGCGTGCGCCCGCCAAGGCCGCGGCGGCGCCGAAGAAGCCGCAGCCGGGACTGCGCGACCTGCTGTGGGAGCTGCTGGACGGGCACCACCCTGAGCCGCGCACGGTCACAGAGGTCGCCGAGCAGCTGGAACGGGAGCACCCCGAGCGTGCGACCTCCAAGCAGACGGTGCGCAACGCGCTCAACGCTCTCGTCGGCCAGCAGCGTGCCGAGGTGGATGACCGGCAGAAGCAACTGATGTACACCAGCGTCCGGCAGGCCGGACAGGCCTCGCAGGAGAGCGAGGCAGCGGGCGCCCCGGACTCCGCGGCCGAGCCTGAGGCAGCAGAGGGCAAGCCGGCAGCGGCGGTGTAACGCGCCGGCTGCAGAGGTCGGGCGGGGCCTGCCGGTGCACCCCGGGCCGCGCCGGTGTCGCCTGCCTGCGGTGGCGCCGCTGCGCGGGATCGCACCCCGTTTACGGTCAAGAGCGCAGCGGGCCCGTCAGGTGTCACACCGTGCGCTGGGCGTGGCCTTTTCGCCGTCGGCTGCAGGGCTGCGGGGGTCGAGACCGGTGACCTGGCGGATGCAGGCGATCTCTTCTGCCCCGTAGGCCTTCTTGGCCAGATACTGCGTCATTCCTGCGGCGCGGGCGAGGGCACTGACGTCGTAGGGGCGGGGGCTGACGAATTCCCGCCCCAGCGTGATCAGCAGGCGTATGTCCTCCTCGAGTTGCGTGCGCCGGCGGTGCGCGGTTTCCAGGGCGTGCAGGAGCGGGTCCTCGCCCCAGGCGCGGATCTGGCGCAGTTCCCCCACGACCTGCTGCCACTGCTGGAGCTGCTCGGCGCGCAGAGCGGCGTACGCCTCGCCGGGGCTGCCGTCGGGCGCCGGCGCCGGGTCGGCGGCGGGGGCCTGCGGGCCCGCAGGAGGGTCTTGCGGGCCCGGTGAGGGGGGCTGGGTGGTCGCCGTGTAGGCGAGTTCCGGGTGGAGTACTGCGGCGATGGCCTGGCAGATGTCCGTGATAGGCATGCGGGCAGTGTCCGCGCCGCCGGCAGCGGACCCCCAGGGCGGGCGCAGGCTGTTCCCGCCGGACGGAATCTGGGCGGGCACCGGTTGGCGGGTGTCCCGCCCGGCGGACGGGCGGTGGCCGGTGTCCTGCGCCGGGCTCGCGCTGCCGTGGGGGGCCGCCGGCGAAACACCGGGGGCCGCACCGGCGAACCCGCCGAACCGGCCGCCTCCGGCGGTGTCCTGCTGGTGTTCCTCGTGCCACCGTGTGGAGGCGTGTCCCTGCAATGCGCTGTGGACTTCCAGGGCGGTCGAACGCCAGGCGGGCAGGGTGCGCTGCCGCTGCTCTGCCAGGGTCCGCAGCCGGTCGCGGAGCAGCAGCTCGCGCATCCACTCACCGAGCGCGTCGGCCCAGGCCGCGATGTCGCCCGGCGCAATGAGGCGTCCGGGACGCTCCGGCCGGCTCCCACCGGGGAAGACGGCATGGCCCATCGCTTCGGGGATCCCGCCGGTGTCGGAGGCGTAGACAGGCAGTCCGTGGGCGAGGGCCTCGGTGACGCACATGCCGTAGGGCTCGATGCCGGACGCGAGCACCAGCAGGTCGGCCCACGCGTACTCGGCCTCCAGAGCGGCGCTGGGCAGGGGGCCGAGCAGGCAAACCCGGCCGCTGAGACCGGCCTTGTCGATCAGGGCCCGCAGGCGGGCGGCGTAGGCGGGGTCCGGTTCCGCCCCGGCCACCTTCAGCCGCCACGGCAGATCACGCGGAAGAGCGGCGAGCGCGCGCACGAGCGTGGGCAGCCCTTTGCGGTGGGTGGCGCTGGCGACGCAGAGCAGATGCCGGCCGCCGCTGGGGGTGCCCGGCGCGAGCGGCGCGAGACGGACACCGGGCACGGCGACATGGACGCGGACCCCCGGCAGGCCGTGCCGCTTGGTGAGGCGGGCGGCCGTCCAGCGGCTGGTCGCGACGGCCGCGGATGCGTATCCCAAAGCGGTACGTTCGCCCCGTGCGAGATCCCGGGCCGTCCGCGTATCCAGACCGCTCTCGTCGGCGAGCGGAAGGTGCACCAGGACCACCAGGCGCTGGCGCCCGTGGTGGGCGGCCATAAGGTCCGGGACGGCACCGGCGATCAGCCCGTCCAGGAGCACCACCGAGCCGTCGGGGAGCGTCTCCAGGACGAGCGACAGCTCCCGCAGCGCCTCACCGCCGGGACGCGGCCAGGAGCCGGCCACCGGCCGCGGGCGAACATCCCAGCCCAGGTGGCCCAACTCGCGGGCCAGCTCACGGTCGTACCGGTTCCCGCCCGAAGGCCGGTGCTCGTCGTCCCACCCGGCCGGCACGACGAAGTACACAACAGCCACCCCTGCCCCCTTCCTTTTCCCTGAGCCGCTGCACCATCCGGGCCGGGGCTACACACCGGCCGGCGCCCTGGCGGCTGCCGGGGCGGGCTGCGGCTGGCGCCGGGCGTCAAGGGCCGGGCGCAGGGCCGCGCACATGGCTGCGGCTGCGGCGCCCAGGACGGCGCAGGCGATCCACAGGGCGGTGCTGCCGCCGGCGGTGAAGGCGAGCGCGGCGAGCTGGGGAGCGATGAGCGCGGACAGGCCCAGGGTGCAGCTCCACACGCCGGCGTAGCGGCCGCGGGCGTGCGCGGGGGCGAGGTCGGCGACGATGGTCATGGCCGCGCCGAGGAAGAGGACTTCACCGGCCGTCCACACGGCGGTGGCGGCGGTGTAGGCCAGGAGGTGGTCGGCGAACAGGTTGGCGCCCATGCCGGTGGCGGTGAGTCCCGCTCCTGCCGTGCACACGGTGACCGGTCGGCAGCGGTCGACCAGGGGCTGCAACAGGGGCTGCAGGAGCAGCACCCCGGCGGCATTGGCCAGACCGATGACGCCGAAGGACGAGGGCTCCAGGCCGTCCCCGCGCATGGCCAGGGGCAGCCCGAACAGCATCTGCTGGTACACGCACAGCCATCCCAGCGTGGCGGCGCACAGGGCCAGGAAGGGCCGGTCGCGCAGCAGCGCGGCCAGGGCCGGGCGGCTTCTGTGCGCGGCGGGGGCGGGGCGGGGGTCGCGGACGGCGCAGACCAGCAGGGCGAGCAGGCAGCTGGCGGCGCCGTCGAGGAGGAACAGGGCGGCGAAGTGGCCCTTGACGAGCAGCGCGCCCAGTACGGAGGCGATCGCCGTGCCGAGGTTCATGGCCCAGTACAGGCGGCCGAAGGCCCTCGCGCGCAGAGGGGCAGGGACCAGATCGGTGACCAGGGTGGTGACGGCGGGCCTGGCGGCGTCGAAGAGCAGGCCGACGGCGAAGGCGGCGGCCCCCAGCGCGGGCAGGCTGCGGGCCTGGCTCAGGGCAAGACAGGCGCCCGCGGTGCCCAGCAGGGCGATCTGCAAGGTGGCGCGGCGCCCGAGCCGGTCGGTGAACATGCCCGCCAGCAGCGGTCCCAGCAGCCAGCCGACGCCGAAGGCGGCGCTGATGTGCGCGGCATCGGCCGCACTGTGGTCCAGGTGGGTGACGAGGTAGAGGGACAGGAAGGGAACGACCACGCCGCCGCTGCGGGCGAGGGCGAAGCCGCCGATGAGCAGCCAGTAGGTGCCCGGCAGGCGGGCGGGAACGGGGGTGGGGCGGGGGGCGGGCTCGGTCACCGGGCGCTCCTTGGTCCAGTCT
>NZ_JBHYJH010000245.1:0-10340 GCF_042740445.1 Streptomyces sp. NPDC059003
GTCTTCTTCGTCGCCCCAGCCATGGGCGACCCGGCGGGCGGTCTTCGACAGGGACTCCGACACCAGCATCGACCATCTGCGGGCCCACCGGTCTGCATCCCGCCAGTCGGCGGGCAATGTGACGCCTCGCTCCCCAGCGGCCTTCAGGCAGACCGCCACGAACGTCATGACGCGGGGACGGTCGGCGACAGACACGTCGCCGTTCTTGAGCATGCGGTGAGTGGTGGTGCGAGCAAGCACTTGCATACCCGCCGAACCGACGGGATTGGGCCGCCTTCCCTCGCGGAGCTGCCGCTCCGACAACTGCTCGATGCGCTCGTACGAGAGGCCGATCAGGCGCTTCATTGCGCAGAGGTCATCCATGAACGACATCAGCATTCTCGTGCGCTGCATATCCCCCATTGGCCATGTCCCCATCCCAGCCCTGCACCTGTTCTGCATTACCTCTTCCCCGGACAGGCATCGGGCTACGCGATGAGGGCGTTCCGAAACATCCCAACGTGGCGGCTCTGACCGCCAAGATTCTGGGGCCGTGACCGCGGAAGTGCGGGGCGCGGAGCGCCTTCCCGACAACTGCCCCGCGCAGCGGCATCCCTGGGCCGCCGGGGCCATCCTGATACGTCCCGGCGAGAGCACCGGGCATCCGGGCCATCCGGAGCTGTCCCAAACCGCGTGCGGACGGTGGGACAGCGGCAGGTTGAGGGCAAGGAGTCGGGCACAGACTTGGAGGACAAGATCGTGGACACGTGGAATCTGCTGCTGATCATCGCGGCTGCGGTTTGTACAACCGTCCGTCTCGCAGCCCTGACCTGTGGGTTCCTACGGGTTCTGCGGGGCTCCCAGCCGACGGACCGGGTCGAGCTGTTCGCTTGTTTCACCGCTGCCATCAGTGGCGTGCGTTCACTGCGCCGCCGATCAGGATCGTCTTGAACACACCGTACCCGTGTGGGACGTTGGAGCCACTGAGCGGCCGCGGTGAAGAGGTGGATCGTGTCGAGTGCTATGGAACCGCTGGCAAGCATTCACCTCAGAGGCTGCTCGTGCATCTCCCGGGAGATGCACGAGTCCGCCGAACAGATCGCGGACACCGTGCGTGGCCCCTCTGGCCGGCCGGATTTCGTACTGGCCATCGACGGTTCGTCCGGGGCTGGGAAAACGACATTGGCCGCGTGCATCGCAGTCCGGACCGGGGCTGGCGTATTTCACATGGACGACGTCTATCCAGGTTGGACGGGTCTGGAGCAGGGTGCCCAATACCTCGTCGACTGGATACTGCGCCCACTCGCGGAGTCCCGCCCGGCGATCTGGCGCAGATACGACTGGTACACGGGGGAATTCGCCGAGACCCACACCATCAGTCCCGGCGGACCGCTGATCGTAGAGGGCGTCGGTTCGTACAGCCTGCAGTCGGCGCCGTACCTCCACTCTATAGTCTGGGTGGAGGCAAACACGCCGCAGCGCCGCGCACGCGTGGAATCCAGGGATGGCCTCTCCGCGATCCAGACGTGGTCACTGTGGGCGGCACAGGAGCAGACGTTCCACCGCAAGCACAGGACACGGGAGGCGGCGGACTTCCTGATCCAAAACTGATCCGCTTTCCTCCGGCCGCCCGACCGTTGATCCATGTGCATCGTTGCTGGAGTACATCGGTGCAGCCATTAGCGCTAAGCCGTTGATCATGGTCGTCCGGGGGTGGGCCCGTCACTCCGTCGACCGACGCTCGTTGGGGCAAGCATGAGGACTGTCCCGCTGGCCTGGCTGTACGAGATCGGCACAGAGGTGGTGGTCACCGCCCCGTGCCCTGCGCGCGGCGCGTCCGGGGTCGTCATCGGATATGGCCCGGACTTCGGTTTCGAGACCGACTACGCGGTGGAGATGGACTGCGGGGAGTGCCCGCGACCGTGTGTGGGCCGTTGGAACCACGGTTCCCTGACCCGGTGGGACGGTGGAGGCGAAGGCCCCGACGACCGGCTGCCCCCGCCGGTCGTCCCTGGGGCCACCATCCCTCTCGTCGTAAAAATCGGACTGGCGGCGTAGTGCTTGGGGACCCTCGGTACAGCGGCTGGCGCCGAGGGGCAGTGACCACCTTCCGCGCCCGTTCGTTTACCACGCCATGAATGAAAAGATGCCCGGCAGCCGCCTCGCCAGCTATGCCGCAGACCCGCCCGACGATCCGCAGGCAGACGCCGAAGCAGCTGAGGCAGCCCGGCGCCTGGTGCTCGGGCAGGCAGTCGCACGTGCGGAGCGGTGCCTGGCCACTGCCGAGGAGCAGGCGGCCACGGAACATCCCGACCGGCCGGATCTGCAGAATTCCTTCAGGATCGGCATGCTCCACCAGGAGCTGCGCCAACTCATCGCAGACATCAAGCCCTTCGCCGCCGACCAGGCTGAGGTCAACAGGTTGCTGAACCCAGAGACCCCGCAGTCAACCGTCTCCGGGCGAGTAGCAGCGGTACAACCGTTAGCGCTGAGATCGATCAAGCGGGATGTGACCGCGCTCGCGGAAACGGCCCCGGCCCGCGCGACGGGGTGGAGCACGAGGGGCCAGGGCCATTGGGTGCAACAATGCTGCCCGGCGGATGACACGGGCGATGTGATCCTGCAGGGGCGGGGTGTGCTGCATAGCCTGGTGGGATCGGTGCCCTCCGGTACGGGCTCTGGCCGCCCCCGAGCCGGGCCGGAGCCCTATCAGTGCTGTGGTTCGAAGTGCTCGAGCAGGCGTACGCGCTGGGCACTGCCGATCCCGCGCACCCGCCCGCGTGTTCTTCAACGAGCCGGAGGAGCACTCCGTCCAGCGATCCGTACGTGCCGAGCCATTCGGTGAACTTGCGCTCGGCGACGGCGGGACTGGTCCACCAACCGCTGGATGACGGCCCGTCCCTCTTGAACTGCAAGGTCACGCGGTACGTGACGGCCTGCTCGATGTTCACGCTGTGGTGTCCTGCTCGGCTTCGGCGAACGCCCGGTACAGCGAGGCGACGGAGGGGTGCTTGTCCTTGTTCTTGCCGGTCTTGATGGTGAGCTTCTTCGCGATCTCGGGGACGGGCACGCCCTTGTCGCGCAAGGCGAGGGCGAAGGTGAGGGAGTCGTCGTCGATGACCTTCGGGCGGCCGCCGTGGTTGCCCTTCTTCGCAGCGGCGACCTGGCCCTCCAGGGTCTTCTCGCGGATGTAGTTGCGCTCGATCTGCCCGGCGACGGCGAGCACGGCGAAGAACTTGGCGCCCATGCCGTTGGGGTCGTAGATCCCGGTGAGCGGTCCGGTCAGAAGTTCGAGCTGGATGCCGGCGGCCTGCAGCTCGCTGGAGAGCGTCATCAGCTCGGCCGCGTTCCGCGCGAGCCTTTTCAGCTCGTGCACTGTGAAGTTGACCGCCGTGTCCGGGGCCGCCTCCTTGAACTGCCGGGCCAGCTTGAGCGCCTCCTCCAGCTCCGGCCGCACCTTGATCCGGGTGCTGATCTGCTCGGAGAACACCTTGTGGCACTCCGCAGCGGCGAGCGCTTCCAGCTGGCTCGCCAACTCCTGCCGGGCCGTCGACGTCCGGGCGTAGCCGATGCGGATGGGCTTGCCGCCGCGCTGAGCGGGCACGGCGACGGGCGCGGGGCCTTGCTTCCATGGCTGTCCGGGGCCGCGGCCAGCGGAGACGGGCACCTCGAGTTCCTCGCGCAGGGCGGCAATGAGGACGAAGCGCGGCGTGTGGTACTTCGAAGCGGTCTTGCCGCCGCGGGTCCGGCATGGACTCCCGGCGGGCACTTCGCACTTGGGGCAGTCGTTGCGTTCTGCCATCTGCGGCTTGATCGGGTGTCAGATCCACGCGCTCAGTGTTGCAGAAGGTGTCTCGCAGAACACTCGAGTTCTGAGAGGCTTCTGCGAATGGCGACCTGCGGAAACTTGATCGTTTGGGTCGCTGTCGCAGAACTCGCAGAGATGCACATTTGTGAGAATCACGGTATGCGACGTTCGTCACGCACCGTGAACCACTGCTTTGGGGCGGAGGCCTGGGTGAACACAGCGGCGACGTCGGGTTCAGCCTTCCAAGGCACAAGCAGCCGTAAGACCGCTGCGCATACTTGTACGTCCCACTCAGGCCACGGCTCCAGCTATCCTTCACAAACGCCGACTCCAGATCCCAGTCGCGGTCCCACTCATGCGCCCAGGTCCATGGGGCGTCGTACACGGCGCACTGCATCACGGCCTCACTGAGGAGGAGCTACACCCGACCCGTTTCACTTTTGTGAGTGAACCTAGTCGTGCGGTGATCGGCTGCCGGCGTGTGTCAGCGAGCAGTTCCAGCTCTCGGCCAGGACGGTGGCGTGCATCTGCGCGCCCTGAATGCGCGCCTGCTGTGTGCCTGGGAGTCGTGCAGAGTTGTGGGTAAGCAGCAGCCGAAGAGGTCTTCTACGCCGTGAACCGATGCTGGGACAGGGGCACCTGATGCGCGGGCCGTCCGATGAGCTACCTCGGGAACAAGAACCGGCGCCCTTGTCGCTGGTGGGTGCCGGACGCGCTGTCGCGCCCGAACATGTGGCGGTCATCCTCGATGGCAACCGGCGCTGGGCGCAGGAGCACGGGCGGCCTGTCGTCGAGGGGTACCGGCGGGGCGCGCAACGGGTGGGTGACCTGCTGGGATGGTGTGAGGAACGGGGTGTCGGCCATGTGACGGTGTGGGTGTTGTCGTTGGACAACCTCCGCCGGAGTCGCGAGGACGTGACCGCCCTCCTCGAAGTGATCACTACGGGGCTTCGGGAGCTTGCCGATCTGGGGCAGTGGCGGATTCGGCCCATCGGTGCTCTGGATGTTCTTCCCAGCCGCTGGCGGGATCTGCTGGCGGGGATTGAGGCCGATACTTCTGGCTTTGAGGGGCTGGTGGTGAACGTGGCGATCGCGTACGACGGGCGGCAGGAGATTGTGGATGCGGTGCGGGCCCTGGTATCGCGGGTTGCCGACGGTGCGGCGGGAGAGTCGGCCGACGAGCAGGGGCTGGCCCGATATATGTACACGGCAGGCCAGCCTGACCTTGATCTGGTCATCCGCACGTCGGGTGAACAGCGGCTTTCGGGCTTCATGACCTGGCAGGCAGCGTACGCCGAGTACTACTTCGCGTCGGTGTGCTGGCCGGACTTCAGTCGCGCGGACTTCGACCGCGCATTGCTCTCGTACGCCCGGCGGCAACGCCGTCGTGGCCTGTGACCATCGGAGGTGATGTGGATGTCCGCGCAGATCGGCCCTGATGTCTTTGACCAGCCGTTCGTGGTATCGGAGCTGTTGGGTGATCTGAAACCGCAGTTCCATCCCGACACCGCGGGCATTGAGCACGAAGTCGATGGATGGACGCGCCCTCATCTGGAAGGGCTGGGGTTCAGCGAGGAGCGCAGCGCCCTGTTCCTCGCCCGGCGCCAGCCTTGGTGGCTCATCCTCATCTACCCGCACGGTGTTCCGGACCGCCTGGTCGCCATGGGCAAGGTCATTCAGTTCATGTGCGCCTACGACGATCTGGCGGATGACATGGATGCAGCCCAGGTGTCGGACCGGGCCGTGAGTTTGGCGAAGATGCTCGCCCTCGTCACGTCCCGCGCACCGCTTCCGGCGTCCGACGCCCTCACCGGCATGCTGGCCCAAGCGGCGCGGGACGCAACCGCGGACATGAGCCCGGAGCAGATCGCCCGGTTCGCGGACGCGATCAAGAAGTACGTCGAATCCGAGCTCCAGGTCGTCGGCGTTGCCGACGCGGGCGGCGGTTTCCGCTTCCAGGAGTACCGGCAGTTCCGCCGCGTCAATGTCGGCACTCCGGTCTATGTGCGCGTGGCGGACTTCCTGCTCGGCCTGTCCCTGCCGGAAGAATTCTTCGCGGATCCCGACGTGGCCGAGGCACTGGCGCTGGTGTCCGAGCACACTGCCTTCGTCAACGACCTGGTGTCGTTCGGCAAGGAGATCGCTGCCGGCCGGTGGCAGACCAACGCACTGGCGGTATGGCACGTGGGCGAGGGACTCGGCCTGCAGGCGTCCGTCGACCGGCTGGCGGCGCATCTGCGAGACATTCAACGCGAACTGGCAGCATGCGTGGACCGGATCCATACGGGCCAGTGGGCCGACACCGCCGACCTGGACCGGTTTCTCACCGAACTCGGTCTCATGGTCGCCGGAGACGTCCTCTTCGAGTTCGCCACCTCCCGCTACCGCGGAGATGGCTACGTCTGGGACGGGGTCACCTCCGGCATCGCCACCTACCGCACCAGCCACTTCGACATCCGGGCCGCCGCGTCGCACTGAACCAGACAGAGCAGTTCCCCGTTGACACCCAACTCAGTCGGGCCAGGTCAGCGTGTCGCACCCGACTAACTTTAGTGTCAAAGGACGCTTCCTCGGCATCGGTCGTAGCCGCTGGGGGCACAGGTGTCCCGTCTCCAGCCCGCCCGGCGTGGCCTCGATGCCTCCTTTGTCGGCGTACAAGTGGAACGTGGCCCTGGCTAGGTTTCCGTGAAGAAGGTCCGTGCCACCGTGCGCCGGTGACTCTCTGTCACGGGTAGCGGCAGTGTCGGCGCGTGTGATGGCCTCGTACGAACGTGGGCTCCACATCTGGATGCGGAGCGGGTGGAGCGGGTGTGGACGCTGGGTGGCGTGGTCCGTATCGCCGCCCGTACCCACGAGTTGACGGTGACGTGTCCGGACTGCGGTCGCGGCTCGGCGCGGGTGCACAGCCGCTATGCCCGCACGCTGGCCGACGTCGCCGCCGGTGGCCGCCCGGTGCTGGTCAGCCTGACGGTGCGGTGGTTGTTCTGCGACGCCCGGAGCTGCGGGCGGCGGACGTTTGCCGAACAGGTCGAGGGGCTGACGGTGCGCTATCAGCGCCGCAGCCCACTGCTGCAGCAACTCGTGGAGATGGACGGGGTGTTACTAGCCGACCGCGGGCTGGCCTCACACGTCCCCGGGTTCTGGGCCGCGGCCCAGAACCACCTCGGTCACTCGTCGTCGCCGCCGTCGTCGTCCTCGTCGAGCTCGGGCGCATCCGGGTCGCGCAGCGGGCGCAGGGCTCCGGCCGCCGGAGTGGAGGCGGAAAGGTTGTACCGCCCCAGGACGTTCAGGTTCTTGTGCTTGAGCGGGGAGAGGCGGGCGATGTCCTCGTCCTTGAGCTCATAGCCCTCCGCGCGGAGCTGGGCGACAGCGGCGTCGATGTAGCGGGTCGTCCAGAGCGTGACGGCATTGAGAACGAGACCCAGACTGCCCAACTGATCTTCCATTCCGTCCCGGTACGCCTGGTGGATGGTGCCCTTCTTGCCGTGGCAAATGGTGCGGGTCGCCGTGTGGCGGGACTCGTGGACGCTGAGCTGCTTGCCCATCTGACGCCGGTAGGTGTCATCGACCGGGTCCACGACCCGCAGCAGATGCTCGGTCTTGCCGATGCGCCCGTACTCGGCGAAGGCCTGCCCGAGTGGAGTGGGACGCCCGTTGCGGGCGAACATGCGCAGCAGGTCGTAGGCCCTCACCTGGTTGGTGATCAGCGAACCGGCGACCTTCAGCATCTCCTCCCACTCCAGGGTGATCTTGTTGAGGTTGACCTTGTTGGGGGCCAGCGGCTCCAGCACCCCGTAGTCGCCCCGCTCCACGCCGTCCATCTCCGCCCGCCAGAACCGCTGGTCGTCCAGGTCCTTGAACCGCGGGCTGAAGTTGTAGCCCAGGATCTTGAACAGGCCGAACACCATGTCGGAGTACGAGGCGTTGTCGGTGGCGACCATCTCCGGCTTCCCCCGCCGTCGAGGTTCAGCAGGGTGTCCAGGATGAACAGGGAGTCGCGCGGCGTGCCCGGGACGACCATCTGCTCGATCCCCGCCACCTGGTCATTTTACTGGCGCAGACACGTGATGCCCCTCTTGAACCCGAAGTACCTGGGTGAGGGAGCGGCGTTGATGGTGCGCACCGGCACCACGAAGCGCAGCCCGTAGACGGAGGCGAGCAGCCCCTGGCCCCAGAACTGCACGATGGGCACGGCGGCCTGAGCCTCGATCAGGGCCGCGTTCGCCGTGGCGACATGTTGACTGAACTAGAAGCGGTGTTTTCGCAGGTCAGAGGCTTGTCTGCTAGCTTCCGGGCATGACGGACACGGAGGATCCCGGCAGGGATCTGAGGGGGCTCGTGCTGCCCGAAGTCGGAGGCTTGGTCGAGACCGGTGATGCGTGGGAGCCGTACCGGCTGCTCGACGCCGGCGGCCAAGTCGTGCGGGCGGTGGAGGTCTACTTCGCCGACCTTCAGGCGTCTGGGAACCCCGCTTCGACGCTGCGGTCGTACGGGATGGACCTGCTGCGGTGGTGGCGGTTCCTGGGGGCTCTGGGGATCGCCTGGGACCGCGCGAGCCGGGAGGAGGGACGGGACTTCGCCCGGTGGATGCAGCTGGCCGACAAGCCGGTGCGGGTGCACTGGCGCCACCGGCAGGCGGGCCGGGAACCCGAGCGGCTGCCCGCACCGCGGCCGGCGCCGGGCACACCGAACCCGGTGACCGGCAAGCCGACACCCGGGCGGAAGTACGCGGCCAGCACCCGCGCGCACAGCGAGACAGTCCTGCGCGGCTTCTACGACTTCCACCTCGACCGCGGCACGGACACCGTGCTGGTCAACCCGTTCCCCTTGGACCGCTCACGCCTGGGCAGCAGGGCTCACGAGCACCACAACCCCATGGACGGCTTCGCACCCACCCGCACCGGCCGCTACCGTCCCAAGGTCCCCAAGCGGATCCCGAAGCGGATCCCGGACGACAGGTTCAACGAGATCTTCGCCGGCCTGCGCTCGAACCGTGACCGGGCCCTGCTGGCGTCCTGGGTTTCCACCGGCGCCCGGGCGGACGAACTGCTCGACTCGGTGGAGCGTGACGCCCTGCCGGGACAACAGCTAATCTCGGTGACGCGCAAGGGCACCGGCGATGTCCAGCTGTTGCTGGCCTCCACCGACTCGTTCGTCTGGCTACGGATCTACCAGCACGAGATCTGGGCCAAGGGGGCACCGCACGGCCGCGACGAGCCGCTGTGGTGGACGCTGCGGCGCCCCTGGCGCCCGCTGAACTACCCGGCCGCCCGACAGATGTTCAACCGGGCCAACCACCTGCTGGGCTCCAACTGGACCCTCCATGACCTGCGGCACACAGCTGCCTTCCGGATGGCCGAGGACCCCGAGATGCCGCTGACCCACGTGCAGTGGGTCCTCGCTCACGCCCGGTTGACCACCACCCAGATCTACACCACCCCCAGCGCCGACGAGGTGATCGAGAGCGCGCTTGCCCATCACGCCCGCCAAGCACGGCGCCGCGAGGAACCCCAGCCCGCTCCGCTCGCC
Source organism: Streptomyces sp. NPDC059003 (assembly GCF_042740445.1). Taxonomy (NCBI): domain Bacteria; kingdom Bacillati; phylum Actinomycetota; class Actinomycetes; order Kitasatosporales; family Streptomycetaceae; genus Streptomyces; species Streptomyces sp. NPDC059003. The sequence continues at coordinate 9,317 of NZ_JBHYJH010000245.1, forward strand.
CCCGGCTACAACCCGGACTCGCTGAACACCCTCTTCGGAGGCCCGCCCGCATGACCCCGTCCACCACCGCGCCGGCTGTTCCACGCCCGGCACCGCCCACCAGCCTCCTCACGGGCAACGCGGCTGATGCGCTGCGCGAGAAGTTCCCGCCGCGCCCGGTCCCCGACGACTGGCCAGCCACCTCCGCCGGGCCGGAGGAGGTCCTGGACCGGCTGGCCCGGCCGCCGCTGCGGCCCGCGTCCCAGAGCGCCCTCGCCGCACGGCTCCGCGGGGCCCGCCGCCTGCTGGAGTGGCTCCGGGAGTTCCCAGGCAACAGCTGGCAGTCCCGCTGGAGAGCCAGCCTCGGCCCCGCGGACCCGCAGACCTGGTGCGACGAGGTGATCCGATGGGCCGACGCCCGCGGCCTGCGACCCGTCCGCGAGCCTGAGCTGAAGGCCGGGATGCTAGCCCTGATCTGCGCGGACGTGATCCGCATGCACCCGGCCTGGCTCACGGTCGCCGCTCCCGGCACTTCATGCTCTCGATGTCCGCCAGCCGCGACCCGGACGGCTTTGCCCGGCTCGAAGCCGCCGTCCCGTCCGACCAGTGGACCTCCCGCTCGGGCGGCACCGCCCGGGTGGTCATCTGCGCAGTCCTGGCCACCAGGGGCGGCACCGTCCAGGACTGCACCGTCGGCGACCTCATGGAGATCCGATCGGCCGCCAGCAAGCACTGGAACCACGCCACGATGCTGGCCTACGCCTGGCTGCGAGCGGCCGGCCAGTTCCCGCCCGACGCCCCGGCCTCGCTCAGCCGCCTGGAGACCTTCACCGGACAGGTCAGCATCGGCGACCTGGTCGACCGCTATCAGCTGCGCTGCCGCCCGATCCGGGACGTCATCGTCGACTACCTGACCGAGCGCCAGCCCTCGATGGACTACAACTCGCTCCAGGGGCTGTCTCGGGTACTCGCGTCCAACTTCTAGTACTGCAACGGTCTTTGTCGTGACGGTTGGGCAGGTCGGTCGTTGGTCAGCTCATGGGTG
>NZ_JBHYJH010000246.1:0-10321 GCF_042740445.1 Streptomyces sp. NPDC059003
CACCGGCACCCCGGGGCGGCCGGCGCGTCGCGCCGGCCCGCGCCTGCCGCACAGCGCACCACCCAGCCCGCCCTGTCCTACAGGGCGGGCTCCAGCTGTGCCCAGGGAGCCGCCGACTCCAGCTGCGTCGCCAGCGAGAGCAGCAGGCCCTCACTGCCCAGCGGGCCGCCGAACTGGACGCCCAGGGGCAGGCCGTCGGGAGTGCGGTAGAGGGGGACCGACATGGCGGGGCGGCCGGTGATGTTGGCGAGCTGGGTGAACGGGTTGGGCGCGAGGTTCTGGATGACCGCCTGCTTCCACAGCTTCGTCTTGCTGAGGCGGCCCGCCACGCCCGCCTTGAGCAGCGCCTTGCCGACCTGCCGGGTGAGCCAGGGGGTGTCGAGCTCGCCGATCCTGACCGGGGGCCGGGCGAGCGTCGGCGTGAGCAGCACGTCGTACGTCTCGTGGTAGGCCGCGAGTTGGCGGTTGTAGGTGTTCCAGCGGGCGTGCCTGATGGTGTACTCGGCTGCGCCGACCGCGCGGCCCGCGGCCGCGATCAGCAGGGTGTCGAGCTCGAACTGGTCGTCGTCGGCGCCGGTCCTGTGCTTGAGCTCGGCGAGCAGGGCGGCCTCCTCGGCCGCGTACATCGTCATGAAGTCGTCGGCCATGCGCAGCCCGTCGATGCCGGGCTCGGCCTCCTCCACGTCGTGGCCGAGGCCGACCAGGACCTTCACAGCCGTGTCGACGGCCGCGACCGCCTCGCGGGCGACCGGGGTGCCGATCGGGGAGCGCGTGCTGACGCCGACGCGCAGCCGCGGCGGGGTGCGTCGCGCGAGCTCCGCGTACGGCTGCTCGGGGCGCTCCACCAGGAACGGGCCGCCCTTGTCGGGGCGTACGGTCAGCGCGTCGAGGAGGGCCGCGGTGTCGCGGACGGTGCGGGAGACGACGCCGTCGGTGGCCGCGCCCACCAGGAGCTCCGCGTACGCCGGGCCCGCGGGCACCAGGCCCCGGCCCGGCTTGAGGCCGAACAGGCCGCAGCACGCGGCGGGGATGCGGATCGAGCCGCCGCCGTCGTTGGCGCCCGCGGCGGGGACGATGCCCGCGGCGACGGCGGCCGCGGAGCCGCCGGAGGAACCGCCGGGCGTGTGGCCGAGGTTCCAGGGGTTGCGGGTCGCGCCGCCCGCTTCGGGTTCGGTGATGCTCTTGATGCCGAACTCGGGCGTGTTCGTCTGCCCGAAGATCACGAGTCCGGCGTCGAGCCAGCGGCGCACGGACTCGCTGTGGCGCGTCGCGACGAGTCCCTGGGAGGACTTGGAGCCGCGGCCCGTGGGGCGGCCCGCGTAGTCCTGTATCAGGTCCTTGATCAGGAAGGGCACGCCCGCGAGCGGTCCCGACAGGTCGCCGTCGGCCCGCTTGCGGGCGAGGTCCGGCATCGGTCGGACGATCGCGTTGATCCTCCCGTTGACCGCGTCGGCGCGGGCGAGGGCCGCGTCGAGCAGTTCGCCCGGCGACACCTCGCCCCGCGCCACCAGTGCGGCGAGACCGACCGCGTCGTACGCCCTGTAGTCGCCGTAATCCACCGCGAACCCCCCAGCTAGGAGCCATAGTTGCCGGGAGCGTAGATCGTCGGCGGCGGTGCGGCAACGGGACCGGGGGCTTTCCCGCCTCAGTCCACGGCGGCGTAGCCGCGCCTGCCCCGCCGGTGGGCGATCTCCCCCAGGACGATGTCCACCGCGAGGAAGCCGACCAGCGGAATGCCGAGCAGGGGGACGAAGTAGCCGAGCACCGCGACCGCCGCCATCAGCGGGACCAGGACGTACGCGGGCACGTGCTGCCAGGCGCCGCGCGGCACGGGGCGGCCGAAGGCACTGCCGCGGCCGCGCTGCCACCACATGCGGTAGCCCCACACGATCAGCAGGATCAGGGCGACGGCGAGCGCGGCGAGCACGATCTGGTTGGCGAGGCCGAACAGGGTGCCGGAGTGCGCGTCGATGCCCCAGCGGGTCAGCTTGGCGAGCACCGGGTAGTCGTCGAAGCGCAGGACGTCGGTGACCTCGCCGGTCGACGGGTCGACCGCGGCGGAGTCCGCCTTCTCCGGCCAGGTGCGCTGGATCTGCTTGACGACGTACGCCGACGACGCGTCGGCGGGCGGGACGATCTCCACCGGGTCCGCGATGCCCCGGTCGCGGGCCGACTTCAGGACGGCGTCGAGCCCGATGTCGTCCGGCCGTGCCGCCTTGCCCGCGGCGCCGTCCGCGGCCGGGGCGCCGCCGTGCTCGGCGTGGTCGCCCGCCGCGGCTCCCCCGGCGCCCGCCGCAAGGCTCGTCGACACCGTGGGCGTGGTCTGGCCGAGCGCCTCGCGCAGGTCGCCGATGCTCTGGCCCGCGTAGGTCGACCACGTGAGGCCCGTCGCCGACAGGAAGACCAGGCCGGCGGCCGCCCACACGCCCACCGAGCCGTGCAGGGACAGCGTGCGCCGACGGCCCGTCGTGCCGCGCACCTTGCGCTGCGAGCGGCGCCGCGCGAACCAGAGCACCAGGCCGCCTCCGGCGATCACCCACAGCCAGCTCGCGGCGAGCTCGCTGTACAGGCGGCCCGTCTCGCCCAGGTGCAGGTCGCGGTGCAGTCCGGAGACCCAGGTGCGCAGCGGCAGCGCGCCGCTGGAGCCGTACTGCTCCAGGGCGCCGCGCACCTCGGCGGTGTACGGGTTCACGAAGACCGCGAGGGTGCGGTCGCTGTCGACGCCCGGCACCCCGGACAGCAGGACGCGGGTCGTCGCCCCGTCCTCCGGCGACGGCCGGACCGCGGCGACCGTGCCGTCGGGGTGGGCCTTGCGGGCGGCGGCGACCTGCTGCGCGAGCGGCAGTTCGCGCTCGCCGACCGGGACGCGCAGCTCGTCGGCGTACACGGCCTTCTCCACCGTGTACGAGGCCGCGTACATCAGTCCCGTAGCGGCGGCGATCAGCAGGAACGGCGCGATGAGCAGCCCGGCGTAGAAGTGCAGGCGCAGCACCAGCGGCCGCAGCGCGCGCCACGGGGACCGCGTCGGGGTCGCCTCCGCCGGGGAGGTGGGTGGCCCGGCGGGCGGGGCGGGGGCGGTTGGTGCGGCGGGCATGTGGTGCTCTCCTGGGGACGGTGCGGTGCCGGTGGCCGGGTGCGGCCGGGGCGGTCCATGGGTCGAGCGGGGTGGCGGGCGGGTTCCCCGGGGGTGGTGTGAGGTGGGCCACTGGGTCGGCCGGGAGGGCTCGGTCGGCGTGGGCGGCGGCACCGCGGGGCGCCGGGTCCAAAGGGCCGTTCGGGCCGTGTTCGATGTCTTTCGGGCCCTGTCGCGGACGGCCCCGCGACGGCACGCTGGAGGAGGGTGGGTACGGCGGACCGTCGGGGGGACGGGATGGATCAGGTCGCGAGCGCAGCCAGTCTGGCGCTGGTGAGGGCGATGGCCACGGACGGGTGGCAGCAGGTCCGGGACGCCACGGTCGCCTTGTGGCGGCAGGTGCGCCCGGAGCGCGACGCGTCGGAGCGCGACGAGCCCGGGCGCGGTGACTCGGGGCGGGAAGAGATCCGCGGGGAGCTCGAGGCGCTGCGCGCGCAGGTCCGTGCGGCCGCCGGTGACCCGGACATCGTACGGGTCCTGGAGGACAGGTGGCAGCTGCGCCTCCAGTCCCTGCTGTGGGCGAACCCGCGCTCGGCGGCCGAGCTGCGGCTGCTCCTTGACGAGCAGCTGGCTCCGGTCCTCGACGACGGCGAGCGCGACCGGGTGTACGCGGTCCTCCGGACCTCCACCGCGCACAGCGGCACCGGCATCGCCGTCGGCCGCGACCACTACGACGGGGCGCAGCCGTCCCCAAAAGCCTGACCCCGCCGGACGGGCCGGCCGCCGCCCGCGCGGACCAGCGCGGGACGGTGCTCGGCGGGGAGCTCCAGCAGGTGGCGGACGACACGTACCGGACGGCGGCGCAGGCCGTACCACCGGTCCGGCCGACGGTCATCCACGGTCTGCCGCACGATGTCGTGGGCTTCACCGGGCGTGCGGCCGAGTTGCGCTGGCTCCTCGACGCCGCGACACCGGGACGGGTGGTGGCCGTGCACACGGTCGACGGGATGCCGGGCGTGGGCAAGACCGCCCTGGTGACGCATGCCGCGCACCGCCTCGCCGACCGCTTCCCGGACGGGCAGTTCTATCAGGACCTGCACGCCCACACCCCCGGCAGGTCCGCCGCCGACCCGGTCGACGTCCTGGCCGTGCTGCTCACCGGGCTCGGCGTCGATCCGCGCAACCTGCCCCCGACGCTCAAGGGCCGCTCGGATCTGTGGCGGGACCGGCTCGCGGGCAAGCGCGTCCTGCTCGTCCTGGACGACGCGGCCGACCACGCCCAGATCCGCCCGCTGCTCCCGGCCGGTGCGGGCTGCCTCACGCTGGTGACCAGCCGTCGGCGCCTCGTCGCCCTCGACGGCGCCCATCCGCTGCCGCTCACGCCGCTGAGGCCCGACGAGGCCGCGGAGCTGTTCACGAGCACCGCGCACCGCTACCCCGCCGACCGGGGCGAGGTCGCGGCGGTGGCCGAGACGGTCCGGCTCTGCGGCTGGCTGCCGTTGGCCGTCGTGCTGCTCGCCGGCCGCCTGGCCCACAAGGAACGGTGGTCGCTCACCGAGTTCACCGCCGACTTCGCCGCGGCGCACGACCGCATCGGTGAACTCACGGGCGGGGACCGCGCGGTGCGCACCGCGTTCACGCTGTCCTACGACGAACTCACCGCGGCCCAGCGGCGGCTCTTCCGCCACCTGGGCCTGCACCCGGGCCCGGACACCGACGTGCACGCCGCCGCGGCGCTCGCCGGGCTCACCGTGTCCGAGGTGCGCGGCGAGCTCGAGGCCCTGTACACCGACCATCTGGTCGACGAGATCGCCCCCGGCCGCTACCGCCTCCACGACCTGCTGCGCACGTACGCCCGCACCCTGGCCCACGCGGAGGACACCCCTCAGGAGCGCGCGCTCGCCCTCACGCGGGTCCTGGACTACTACCGGCACACCACGCACGCCGCCGACCGGCGGCTCAGCCGCATCACCCGTCCGAGCTCCGACGGCGCCCACCCGGCGACGCTGCCGGTGTTCGCGGACGACACCGCCGCGCTCGCGTGGCTGCGTACCCACCGTGCCACGCTCCTCGCCTGCCTAGACGCCTCGACGTGCCCCGCCCACACCGCGGAGCTGACCGCTTCCCTGGCCGCGTTCCTGCTGCGGGAGGGACCCTGGCCGCAGGCCGCGACGCTGCAGGAGCGGGCCGTCACCGCCGCGCGCTCCACCCGCGACCGCCTCGCCCAGGCGGGCGCCCTGCACGACCTGGCCGTGGTCCACCGCATGCGCGACGAGTACCGGGAAGCGACCGACATCCAGCGGCGCGCGCTCTCCCTCTACCGTCAGGTCGGCGACGTCCTCGGCCAGGCCAACTCCCTCTACGAGCTGGGCAACATCCGGCAGCTGTCGGCCGACCACGCGGGCGCCCGCCGCCTGCTCCAGCAGGCCCTCGGCCTCTACCGCCAGGTGGGCGATCCGCTGGGCCAGGCCAACGCCATCGACCAGCTCGGCGTCAGCCACCGGATGCTGGACGCGTACCAGGAAGCCGCCGACCTCCACCAGCAGGCCTCGGCGCTCTACGAGCAGATCGGCGACCGCCTCGGCAAGGCCAACTCCCTGTACGAGCTGGGGGCCGCCCGACGGCTCCAGGGCGACCTCCCCGAAGCGGCCCGCCTCCAGGACCAGGCCCTCGGCCTCTACCACCGGATCGGCGACCACCTCGGCACGGCGCAGAGCCTCAACGAACTCGGCCTCGTACGGCGGATCGAGGGCGCGCTCCCCGAGGCCGCCCGGCTCTACCTACAGGCCCTGGACCTGTTCAAGCAGCTCGGCGACCGGCTCGGCCTGGGCAACGCGCTGCATGAACTCGGTGTCGTGCGCCGCCTCGAAGGCACGTACGCGGACGCCGCCCGCCTCCAGGAGCGGGCGCTCGGCCTGTTCCTCCAGATCGGCGACCCCTTGGGGCAGGCCAACGTCCTCAACGAACTGGGGGTCCTGCGGAGCCTGGCGGACGACGCGTACGAGGAGGCGGCCCGGCTGCACCAGCGGGCGCTCGGCCTGTACGAGCGGATCGACGACCGGCAGGGGCAGGCCGAGGTGTGGAACTACATGGGCACGCTCCTGACCAGGTCCGCCGACGACGCCGGGGCCCTTGAGGCGTACGGCACCGCGTTGCGGCTCGCGCGGGAGACGCGGAGCCCGCTGGACGAGGCGCACGCGCTCGCGGGGTCCGCCCGGATCCGGGTGCGCATCGGCGACCGCGCGTCCGGCCTGGCCGAACTGCGCCGTGCCGTCGGGCTGTACGAGCGCCTGGGGGTCGCGGAGGCCCGGTCGGCGGGGGCGTTCCTGGCGGATCTGGACGGCGGGAGCGACGCCGAGGGCTGACGGGGAGCGGACGAGAACGGGGGGCCGCCCGCGCGCTTCAGATGGTCCCCATCCGTCTTGGAGACGCCGTTGCCATTCTTCAACCGGCCCTGGTGTGCCGCGTCGTACGGGGCCCCGTCCGGTCGGAGAAGGAGATTCCCATGACCTCAGCCCCGCAGACAGAGCCAACGAAGGTCGCGTTCTCGGACGTGACGCCGAATCGACGGCGGGGCGGCGACCTGCGGGTCCTCCTGAGCCCGAGGACCTGCAGCGCCACCGCGGGCTTCATGGGGGCGGGCACCCTCCTGCCCGGGGAGTTCGTCTCCGAGCACTACCACCCGTACTCCGAGGAGTACCTCTACATCGTGCGCGGGCAGATGACCCTGCGGCTGGACGGGAAGCCGGTCCGGCTGTCCGCCGGTGACGCGTTCATGGTGCCCAGGAACGCCCGGCACCGGTTGGAGAACGACGGGGGCGAGGACGTGTTCGCCGTCTTCTTCCTCGGGCCGCTCGCCCCGCGGCCCGACCTGGGGCACGTCGATACCGAGCCGCTGCCCGGCGAGGGGGAGCTGCCGCAGGTCGGGGGGCTTTCATGAGCGAGCGCCGTGTCGTCGTCACCGGTATCGGGGTGATGGCTCCGGGCGGGATCGGGACGCCGGCGTTCTGGGAGACGCTGACGGCGGGGCGCACGATGACCCGCAGGATCACGCACTTCGATCCCACGGACTTCCGCTGCCAGGTCGCCGCCGAGATCGACCTCGAACCGGCGGCGGTCGGCCTGTCCCCGCAGGAGGCACGGCGCCTCGACCGGGCGGGCCAGCTCGCCCTGGTCGCCGCCCGCGAGGCGCTGACCGACAGCGGCCTCAACCCCCAGGCCCTGGAGCCGTCGAGAGTGGGCGTCTCCCTCGGGAACGCCATCGGCTGCACGGAGTTGATGGAACGCGAGTACGTGGTGCTCAGCGACGGCGGCCGCAAGTGGCTGGTCGACCCCGAGTACGCGGTGCCGCAGCTGTACGACGTGATGGTGCCGAGCTCGATGGCCGCCGAGCTGGCGTGGTGCGTGGGCGCCGAGGGTCCGGTGGCCCTGGTGTCGACGGGCTGCACCTCCGGCATCGACGCGCTCGGGCACGGCTTCGAGCTGGTCCGCGAGGGCAGTGCGGACGTGGTCCTCGCTGCGGGCACGGACGCGCCGGTGTCCCCGGTGACGGTGGCGTGCTTCGACACGCTGCGCGCGCAGTCGACGGTCAACGACGACCCGGAGCACGCGTGCCAGCCCTTCGACCGCGACCGCAAGGGACTCATCCTCGGCGAGGGCTCGGCCGTGCTGGTCTTCGAGGATCTCGAGCACGCGCGCAGGCGCGGCGCCCGCGTCTACTGCGAGGTGCGGGGCTATGCGAGCCGGGCCAACGGCTACCACATGACGGGGCTCAAGCCCGACGGCCGGGAGATGGCCGAGGCGATCCGGGTCGCGCTCGACCAGGCCCGGCTCAACCCCGAGGACATCGACTACATCAACGCGCACGGCTCGGGCACCAAGCAGAACGACCGCCACGAGACGGCCGCGTTCAAGGAGAGCCTGGGGCAGCACGCGTACGCCACGCCGGTCAGTTCGATCAAGTCGATGATCGGGCACTCGCTCGGTGCGATCGGCGCCATCGAGGTGGCCGCGTGCTGCCTGGCGATCGAGCACGACGCGATCCCGCCCACGGCGAATCTGTCCACCCCGGACCCCGAGTGCGACCTGGACTACGTGCCGGTCACGGCCCGGGAGCAGCGCACCGACGCCGTGCTCAGCGTCGGCAGCGGCTTCGGCGGCTTCCAGAGCGCGATCGTCGTGGCCGCGCGGGAGAGGACGAACGCATGAGGCGCACAGCCGTGGTGACGGGTCTGGGCGTGGTGGCACCGACCGGCATCGGGACCAAGGCGTACTGGGCCGCGGCGTTGGACGGCCGCAGCGGGCTCGGGCGGATGACGCGGATGGACCCGTCCGGGTATCCGATCAAGGTCATCGGCGAGGTGCCGGACTTCGTGCCCGCCGATCTGCTGCCCAGCCGGGTCGTCGTGGAGACCTCGCTGATGACCCAGTTCGGCCTGGTCTGCGCCGACGAGGCGCTGCGGGACGGCGACCTTGACCCGAAGGAGCAGCCCGAGTACGAGATGAGCGTCGTCACCGCCAACGCCACGGGCGGCGCGGAGTTCGGCCAGCGCGAGATGCAGAACCTGTACACCAAGGGGCCGCAGCAGGTCGGCGCGTACATGGCCATCGCCTGGTTCTACGCGGCCAACTCGGGCCAGATCTCGATCCGGCACGGGATGCGCGGACCCAGCGGGGTGTTCATCACGGACCAGGCGGGCGGTCTCGACTGCGTCGGCCAGGCCCGGCGGGTCATCCGCGACCGGAGCACGTTCACCCTGGCGGGCGGCACGGACTCCTCCTTCTCGCCCTCCGGTCTCGTCGGGCAGATCCCGCCGGGTCTGGTGAGCCTGAGTGAGGATCCGGCGCGGGCCTATCTCCCCTTCGACACCGCGGCGGCCGGTTACGCGCCGGGCGAGGGCGGGGCGATCCTGCTGGTCGAGGAGGCCGCGTCGGCACGGGCCCGCGGGGTGCGCCCGTACGGGGAGATCGCCGGGTACGCCACGGCCTTCGACCCGCATCCCCGTACGGGCCGCGGCCCGAATCTGCGGCGCGCTGTGGAGGCCGCGCTCGCGGACGCCGGTACGGCGCCCGCCGACGTGGACGTGGTGTTCGCCGACGGCTACGGCGTCCCGGAGCTCGACCGGATCGAGTGCGAGGCGCTGGCCGGGGTGTTCGGCGCGGGCGCCGTGCCGGTGACCCTGCCCAAGACGGCGACGGGCCGCCTGTACGCGGCCGGGCCGACCGTGGATCTCGTCGCCGCGCTCCTGTCGATCCGGCACGGCGTGATCCCTCCGACGATCAACGTCACCGATGTGTCCGGCCACTGCCCGGTCGATCTCGTCCGCGACGAGCCCCGGGAGACACCGGTGCGCACCGCTCTGGTGATCGCCCGCGGCTACAACGGGTTCAACGCCGCCGTGGTCGTCAAGGCGGTCTGACCGACCGGTCCTGTCGTCCGCCGGCGTCGTCCGGCGGGCTCATCAACGAACGGAGACAGACATGGATGAACTGACCCTCGACGGCCTCCGCGAGATCATGCGGCACTGCGTGGGTACGGGCGAATCGGTCAACCTGGACGGCGACATCCTCAACACCGCCTTCACCGAGCTGGGTTACGACTCGCTGGCGGTCCTGGAGGTGGTGACGCAGGTGCAGGGGCGGCTCGGCGTGAGCATCCCCGACGAGGCGCTGGAGGAGCTGGAGACGCCCGCGTCCCTGATCGAGTACGTCGCGACGCAGAAGGCGGGTGCCTGACATGGCGGCCGGACACACCGAGTCGGCGATCGTGATCGACGCACCGATGGAGCTGGTGTGGGACATGACCAACGACGTCGCTTCCTGGCCCGACCTGTTCACGGAGTACGCGGACGTGCAGATCCTCGAACAGAGCGGCGACACCGTCCGGTTCCGGCTCACCATGCATCCGGACGACGACGGCGTCCAGCGGTCCTGGGTCTCGGAGCGCACCGTGGACCCCCGCACCCACACCGTGCGCGCGCACCGGGTCGAGACCGGCCCCTTCACGTACATGAACATCTTCTGGGAGTACCGGGCCGTGCCGGCGAGCGGGGTGAAGATGCGCTGGGTCCAGGACTTCCACGTACGCGATGAACTGCCCTTCGGTGACGCGGAGATGGCGGAGCACCTGCTCAAGAACTCGGAGGTCCAGATGGGTGTCATCAAGGAGCGGATCGAGCGTGCGGCGCGCGGGAGGACGACGGTCGGCTGAGCGCGACGGGCGGCCGCACGCAGCACCCGGTCCGGGAC
>NZ_JBHYJH010000247.1:0-10318 GCF_042740445.1 Streptomyces sp. NPDC059003
GGGATATGTCAGCCCGTCCGGCGTTTGAGGACCAGGCCGAAGGCCGAGGAAGAAGGGGGTCCGGGGGCGGAGCCCCCAGGGGAAGGGCGGGTGGGTGGGAGGAAAACAGTCAGTGGACGTCGGACGGGTGGAGCACCTCCGTGATGCCGCGAGCCGCGAGGTGGGCGGTGTCCGAGGCCCGCTCGGCCAGGACGAGCGCGGGCCGGACCCCGTCGGCCGCAAGACGGGCGAACGCCTCGAAGACGTCCCCGCCGGGCCCGCACACGGACCGCCGCCCCGCGCCGGGGCCGACGTCGACCACGACGGCCGTACTCCGCACGGCAGGCACCGCCCACCGCTCCTTGGCGAGCCGCGCCAACGCGGCACCCGCCGGCTTCACCCGGCCTTCATTGCTCAGAAGACCCAGGCTGTACTCGAGTTCGGGGAAGTCGGCGAGGGAGCGCGACACGTCGTGGGAGCACCACCACGTCACGCCCCACACGTCCGCGCAGTCGAGCGCGGCGGTCACCGTCGCCTCGGTGAAGGCGGCGGCGTCGGCCGCCGGGATCAGGGGCGCGGGCGCGCCGACCTCCTGGAGCCAGACGGGGCGGCGCGGGTCGTGGGCCCAGGCCTTGGACAGCTCGATGAGATACGCGGCGTGCTGCCCGGTGGCGACCCCGTCCCGCCCGTGCAGCTGCGCCGTGCCGTTGAACACCCAGGAGTGCACGGCGGTGACGGCGCCGAGCCGCGCGGCGTGCGCGGGCGTGAAGGGCTGGTCGTCCTGGTACCAGGCGGCGTCGTACTCGGCGTGCAGGTGCAGGCGTCCCGGCGCGCCCTCCTCGCAGGCGGCGAGGACCCGGCGCAGCCAGGACTCGGCCTGTTCCTGGGTGATGCGGTCGGGGTCGGGGTGCGGCCCGGAGGCGAACTGGTTGATCTCGTTGCCGATGGTCATGCCGATGAAGTTCGGCCGGTCGGCGAGCGCGGCCGCGAGGGTGCGCAGATAGTCCTCCTGCCCGGACACCACGTCCGGGTCGGTGAACAGGTTGCGCCGGTGCCAGGTCTGGGTCCACGCGGGCAGGAAGTCGAAGCTGGACAGATGGCCCTGGAGCCCGTCGACGTTGACGTCCAGGCCACGCTCGGCGGCGGCGTCGGCGAGCTCCACGAGCTGGGCGACGGCGCGGGGGCGGATCAGGGTGCGGTTGGGCTGGAAGTACGGCCAGATCGGGAAGACCCGGACGTGGTCGAGGCCGAGCGCGGCGATGGCGTCGAGGTCACGGCGTACGGCGTCCAGGTCGAAGTCGAGCCAGTGGTGGAACCACCCTTCGCTGGGGGTGTAGTTGGCGCCGAAGCGGGGCGTCGCGGCGGCGGGGGCCGTGCCGGACAGGTCGTCTGACGTCATGCGGATCCTGGTTCTCGGGGGTGGTCAGGTCGTACGAGAAGGGGCGTCAGCCCTTGACGGCGCCCTCGCCGACCCCGCGGAAGAAGTACCGCTGCAGGCAGGCGAAGAGCACGATCAGCGGAAGCACGGCGATGACGGTGCCCGCGGCGACGAGGCGCTCGTCGTTGGCGAAGGTGCCGTGCAGATAGTTGAGGCCGATGGTGAGGGTGAACTTGTCGGGGTCGCTCAGGACGATGAGGGGCCACAGGAAGTCGTCCCAGGCGCCCATGAAGGCGAAGATCGCGACGACGGCGAGGGTGCCCCGCACCGCGGGCAGCGCGATGCGGTAGAACCGCTGCCACACGTTCGCCCCGTCGACGAACGCGGCCTCCTCGATCTCGTACGGAACGTTGAGGAACGCGTTGCGCATCAGCAGGACGTTGAGCGCCGAGATGGAGCCGGGCAGCAGCACGCCGATGAGGGTGTTGTTCAGCTCCAGGTCCCGCATGGTCGTGAACTGGGCGATGATGATGCCCTCGACGGGCACCAGCATGGCGAGGATGAAGGCGAGCGTGGCCGCCTTGCGGCCGCGGTAGCGAAGGCGGGCGAGCGCGTAGCCGGCGAGGGCCGCGCCCACGCAGTTGGTGACGACGTTCGCGGCGGCGACCTTCAGCGAGTTGAGCGCGTAGTCCCACACGGGGATGGTGTCGGCGACGCGCTCGTAGTTGTGCAGGGTCGGGTCGGACGGCAGGAACTTCGGCGGTGAGCTGAAGATGTTCTCGTGCGGGCCCTTCAGGGACGTCGACAGCTGCCACAGGAACGGGCCGATCATCAGGGCCAGGACGACGAGCAGCAGGAGATAGCGCAGGGCCAGCTCCCATACGGGCATGCGGCGCCCGTTCTCGTCCCGCACCCGCCACTTCCTGGCGCGCCGCGCGGGGGCCGCCGCCTCGGTGTCCGAGAGGTGCGTCATCGGTCCTCCTTCCGGTCGGCGCGCAGCACGAGCAGCATCAGCGCGACGGTGACGACGAAGATGACGACGGAGATCGCGGAGGCGTAGCCGACCCGGCCGGTGAGGCCGGTGCCGGTGCGCTGGACCAGCATGACGAGCGTGGTGTCCTCGCCCGCGGGCCCGCCGGTCGGGCCCGCCATCAGATACACCTCGGAGAAGACCTTGAACGCGGCCACGGAGGACAGCGCGGCGACCAGGACCATGGTGGAGCGCACGGCGGGCACGGTGACGCTGACGAAGCGGCGGATCGGTCCCGCGCCGTCGACGGCGGCGGCCTCGTGCAGTTCGCGCGGTACGTTCGCGAGCGCCGCCAGATAAATGATCATGTAGTAGCCGAGGCCCTTCCAGACCGTGACGGCCATGGCGGAGAACAGCAGCAGCCACTGGTCGCTGAGGAAGCCGACCTTGTCCGCGCCCACCGCTTCCAGGACGGCGTTCACCAGGCCGCGCTCGTCGAGCAGCCACACCCAGATCAGGCCGACGACCACGATGGAGGCGACCACCGGCGTGTAGAAGGCGGACCGGAAGAACGTGATGCCGGGGAGCTGTTTCTGCACGAGCAGCGCGAGCAGCAGCGGCAGGATCACGAGCGCGGGCACGACGACGAGGACGTACAGGGTGCTGTTGCGCAGCCCGATCCAGAACATCTCGTCGTGCCACAGCTCGCGGAAGTTGGCGAGGCCGACGTACTTGCCCTCCATCAACTGCCGCTTGTCGGTGAAGGAGTTGAGGACCGTGCTGACGAACGGATAGAGGATGAACACGCCGACGATCACGAGGCCGGGCGCGGCGAACAGCCAGGGGCTGGTCGGCAGCTGGCGCCGGATGCGGCGGCCGGTGCGGCCCGTGCGGGCGCCCTGGCCCGCACGGCCGGGGCGCGCGCCCCGCTCCGCCGCGGACGCCCGGCCGGCGGTGAGGGCCGGGGACGCGGCGGAGCCGGGAATCGGGCCCGGAGTCGGGCTGGGACCCGGGCTCGGGCTCGGGCTCTTCATGGCTGTCATGGCTGAGGTTCCCTGGTCGTGGGTCAGCTCTGCTGGAGCAGCCGGTCGCACTGCTTGACAGCGTTGTCAAGCGCTTCCTCGGGGCTCTCCTTGCCCTGCAGGGCCTTGGCGACGGAGTTGCGGAGCGCGACCTTCATCTGCTCGCTGAACAGCACGGGCGTGTAGTTCACCGCGGTCTTCAGGGACTTGGCGGCGGCGATCCGCACGCGCGTCTCGTCGGTGCCGTCCTCCTTGGTGAAGTACGGGTCGTCGAGGGAGCCCTTGGTGCTCGGGAAGATCGCGACCTTCTTGGCGAAGGACATCTGGCGCTGCGCGTCGGTGACGTAGTGCGCGAAGGCGACGGCGGCGGGCGTCCGCTTGGTGCGCTTGTTCACCATCACGCCCATCACGTACATGTTGTCCTTGCCGGTGGAGCTGATCTGCGGCGTGATCCCGATGTTCTTGTAGAGCCCCGGGGCGTCCTTCTTGAACTTCTCCAGGTCGAGGGCGCTGCCCGGGTTCATGGCGACGGCCTCGGTGAGGAACTTCTTGCCGGTCGACTCCGGGGTCGCCGTCAGCGCCTGCGGGTCCAGGGCCTTGGCGTCGTACAGCTTCTTGTACTCGGTGAGCAGCTCGACGCCCTTCGCGTCGTTGAACGTGAAGGCGGTGCCCTCCTTGTTCATCAGCGGGACGCCGTAACGGCCGAAGTCCTCGATGGTGGGCACGTTGGCGAGCGTGGCGATGTCGCCCTTGCTCTTGTCGGCGATCTTCCGGGCGTCGGCGAAGAGTTCGGCGTAGGTCTTCGGCGGCTTGTCCGCGTCGAGGCCCGCGTCCTTGAAGAGCCGCTTGTTGTAGAACAGCGGCCCGGTGTTCAGGTACCAGGGGAAGGCGTACGTGCCCTCCATGCCCGGGACCTGGTGGCTCTTCCAGGCGCCCGGCAGATACTCCTTCTCGTACTTGCCCGCCGACTTGTCGAGGTCGAGCGCGATGCCCGCCTTGGCGAGCGGCGCCACCAGGTCGGGCGAGACGTTCACGACGTCGGGCAGGGTGCCGCCCGCGGCGTCCGCGCTGATCTTGTCGGCGTAGCCCTCGCCGGGCTGGTCGACCCACTTGACCTTCGCGTCCGGGTACTTCTCCTCGAAGTCGTCGATGACGCCTTCGAAGTACGACTTGAAGTTGGCCTTCAGATTCCAGGTCTGGAAGGTGATCTCGCCTTCGACCTTGCCGGAGGCGTCGGTCGAGCCGCCGTCGTCACCGCCGCCGCAGGCGCTCAGGGCGAGCAGGGAGGCGACGGCGGCGGCAGCGGTGACCGCCCTGCGGGAACTGCGGGGTATCCGGGAATGACGCACGGTGAACGGCTCCTTTGCTCGGCCCGGCGTGTGGCGGCGCGCGCCACCTGAGGCGGTGGCGACCGCGGAGAATCGCGCCGAGGCAGACCCTGCATGGAGTTCCGGTGAAAAGTCAATGGATTGGTGACGATTCGCCTTGTCCGAGGCTGACGGGACTGGCTAACTCGCAGGTCAGAGAGGTTTGTTGAAAACCTTGCGAGCAACAGCTAATGCGCTTTAGGGTGTGCGAGCTCAAGCGCATTAGTACGCCTGGCTGCCGTGCCGTGCGTACTCCGCAGGCGGAAAGGGGCAACGGGTGCAAGGCAAGCGGTCACCGGCACGCCGGCCGACCATGAAGGACATCGCGCGGCGCGCCGGGGTCTCCGAGAGCGCCGTCTCCTTCGCGCTCAACGACCGTCCCGGCGTCTCCGCCGTGACCCGCGACCGGGTGCGCCGCGTCGCCGAGCAGCTGGGCTGGCGCCCGAGCACCGCGGCGCGCGCCCTGTCCGGCGAGGGCGCGGCGACCGTCGGCCTGGTGGTGGCGCGGCCCGCCGCGACGCTCGGCGTCGACTCGTTCTTCCTCCAGCTGATCTCCGGCATCCAGGAGGTGCTCGCGGAGCGGCAACTGGGGCTGCTGTTCCAGGTCGTGGAGGACGTCGACGCGGAGTGCGCGGCGTACCGGCGGTGGTGGGCCGAGCACCGCGTCGACGGGGTCCTCGTCGTCGACCCGCGCACCGACGATCCGCGCACCGCGCTCCTGGCGGAGCTCGGCCTGCCCGCGGTGGTGACCGG
Source organism: Streptomyces sp. NPDC059003 (assembly GCF_042740445.1). NCBI lineage: Bacteria > Bacillati > Actinomycetota > Actinomycetes > Kitasatosporales > Streptomycetaceae > Streptomyces > Streptomyces sp. NPDC059003. The sequence continues at coordinate 5,470 of NZ_JBHYJH010000247.1, forward strand.
GGGCGTGCCCGATCCCGAACGCCCGCCGCGCCCCGGCCTGTCCACGGTGTGGGCCGACGACGCGGGCGCGATGGCGTCCGTCGTCGGCCATCTGCACGCGCTCGGCCACCGGCGCATCGTGCACGTCGCGGGCCTGCCCGGCCTCGCGCACACCGAGCGCCGCATCCGCACGCTGCGCGCGGAGGCGGAGCGGCGCGGTCTGAGCGGGGTCCGCTCGGTCACCACGGACTACTCGGACGCCGAGGGCGCGGCGGCGACGCGACGCGTCCTGCGCTCCGCGTCGCCGCCGACGGCCCTCGTGTACGACAACGACGTGATGGCCGTCGCCGGGGTGGCCGCTGCGGCGTCCCTCGGCTTCGCGGTGCCGGACGACGTGTCGGTGGTGGCGTGGGAGGACTCGGCCCTGTGCCGGATGGTGCACCCGTGGCTCACGGCGCTCTCCCGCGACACGGTGTCCTTCGGGCGGACGGCGGCGCGGGAACTCCTCGGGCTCCTGGACGACGGCCCGTCGGGCACGGTGCAAGTGCCGCTGCCGCGGCTCATCGAGCGGGAGAGCACGGGGGCGGCGCGGGTCACGGAGTGAGGGGCGGCCGAGGTGGCCTAGAGGGGGACCGTCGTCCTCCCCGTTCCGTCACCGTGAAGGTGAAGGCACGGACGTGGCCTCGGGGTTGGGCTCGGCGAGGGGTGCGGTGCGGCGGGTCCACAGGAGGGCGCCCGCCAGGAGTACGGCGCCGCCGAGCAGCCAGCGGGCCGCACCGGCCGGGAGGTGGCCCGCGATCAACCCCGTGAGGGCGCCGATGAGTTGCAGCGCGAGCGACTGCACGGACAGGGCGGTGGCGCGGCCCGCGCTGTCGACGCGCCGGTGCAGCAGGTCGTTCTCGTTGGGGCCCGCGGCGCCGAGCCCGACGTAGATGAACCCGTAGCCGAGGGCCAGGAGGACCAGGGCCGCGGGACCCGTGACCGCCGCCGTCGCCCCGAGGAGCAGCAGGCCGCCCGCGGCGGCGCCGAGGCTCACCAGGACGGCCCGCTCGCCGCTGCCCGCGAGCCGAGCCACGCGCGGCGCGAGCTGGCTGCCGGTGGCCGAGCAGAGGAACCCGGCGCAGGCGAGCGCGGCGAAGAGCACCGCACCCGACTCCGGCGCGCCGGTCAGGTCCACGGCCCGGCCGGGCGTCAGGAGTTCGACCGTCACGAGCGCGCTGCCCGCCGCGGCGGCGCTGAGCATGATCCGGCGCACCAGCGCGTCTCCACCGCCCAGGCGGAGCCCGCCGACGATCGCGGCGGGCACGCCGCGCAGGACTCCGCGCAGGGTGGCGGGCGGCCGGGGCTGCTCGGGCAGCGCCGTCAGGACGTACGCGACGAAGGCGAGCTCGACGGCGACGCCGAGCAGCATCGGCAGGGAGAGCGGCAGGACGAGTCCGGAGGTGGCCTCGCTCAGCCGGGCGCCGAGGTCGGGGCCGAGCCCGCTGAGCCAGGGCAGCGCGCCGCCGATCAGGACGCCCACCGCGAGCGCCCCGGTCGAGGCGGTGCTGCCGCGCGCCAGGCCGGTGCGCAGCTCGGCGTCGGGCCCCGCGCTCGCGTGCACCGTGTCGACGTACCACGCCTCCGCCGGACCGCTGGACAGCGCGCGGGCCACGCCCTTCAGGGCCATGGCGAGCGCGAGCACCCAGGCCGTGGTGCCGAGCGCGGCGAGGAGCAGGCCGGCCAGGCCGACGAGTCCGGCGGCGGCGAGGACGGCGCGGCGGCCGACCACGTCGGAGAGGCCGCCGGTGGGCAGTTCGAGCGCGGCGGCGGTCAGGGAGTGCGCGGCGACGCAGCCCGCGACGGCGGCGACCGACAGGCCGCGCTCGGTGAACAGCGCGACCATCGGGGCCAGGGCGAGGCCGATCGGCAGCCAGAACAGGGCGCTGACCAGGGCGTAACGGCGGCATGCGGTACGCGGGTCGAGAGGTCTGCTCACGCCGCACCCTCGGGGTCCGACGCCACGGGCAGCGTCGCCGCGAACACCATCACGTGCTCGGCGTCCGGGTCCTGGGCGTCGCGCTCGGTCAGCTCCGCCAGCTTCCCGTCGAAGACCTCCCACAGCTCGGCGAGCGAAGCGGGGGTGAGGCGGGGCATCGCGTCCGAGATGCCGCCGTGCTCCAGCCACTCCCGCCCGAGCCGTCCGGCGGCCACATCCCGCTCGAAGCGCCCGAGCGACTCCGCCAGGTGCTCGATCTGGCGCCGCGCCATGGTGCCGGCGAAGTCGCGGCCCGCGGCCGTGGCGTCCATCGCCGCGTTGTCCCAGGAGGTCGTGGCGTGCACCGCGCGCCAGCGGCGTTCGCGCCCGTCGCGGTGCTCGGCCTCGGCGACGAAGGCGTACTTGGCGAGGACCCGCAGGTGGTAGCTGGTGGAGGCGGACGACTCACCGGTCTTGACGGCGAGCTCGCTCGCGGTGGCGGGGCCGTCCCTGCGCAGCAGGCCGAGCAGCCTGATGCGCAGGGGGTGCGTGAGGGCCTTCATGGCCATCGGGTCCCGCTCGGGGTCGAGTACGCGACGGTCCCGGGGCGGGTCGTGCTGCTCTTCATGGGCCATGGCGGGAGCGTAGAGCCGATCGGACACTTTCCAAAAGAGTTTTTGCAGAATTTTCTTTGGGAAGTCGGAGACCGATCCGCAAGACCGATCCGCAAGGCTCCTGACCCCCGACGCACGCGTGCCCCCCGCCGGGGTCCGGCGAGGGGCACGGGTGTCGAGCGCGCAGGATCAGTCGATGCCGGGGAGGATGTGCGGCTCCGCGAGGTCGTCCTCGTAACCCGCGAGGCGGATGGGGGCCGCCTTGGCCCAGGCCTCCAGGTTGCGGAGCTTCTGCGGGCGGCCCGCCCGCTCGCCGCCATGCTCGGCCGTTCGCTTCTCCTGCTTCGTCAGATCTGGTGTCACCGCGCACTCCTCCGGGTCGCGTAACGAAAGAACGAGGCACGTGCGTGCCTGCGCTGTCTTCTCGGTCGCGGTGGCGCCGGTTCCGGGCGGGATCGCGGCCGTGGTGGCGAGCCTGTCCCGGGGCGGCGTCGGGGCTCTGGTCGGAGCCCGTAGCCGCCCGTGCGCTCCAGGTTAACCAAATGAGCGCGAGTCTGCTCGATAGCGCTGGAGGAAGGGGTTGATTCCGGACATGCCTTATCGCGCCTCATCGCGGCGCGTTCGTCACCACTTGCCGGGCGCGTAGTCCTTCAGGAAGACGCCGTACAGGTCCTCGCCCGCCTCGCCGCGCACGATCGGGTCGTAGACCCGGGCCGCGCCGTCGACCAGGTCGAGCGGGGCGTGGAAGCCCTCGTCGGCGAGGCGCAGCTTGTCGAAGTGCGGGCGCTCGTCGGTGATCCAGCCGGTGTCGACCGAGGTCATGAGGATGCCGTCGGTCTGGAACATCTCCTGGCCGCTGGTCCGCGTCACCATGTTCATCGCGGCCTTGGCGGCATTCGTGTTCGGGTGCCCCGCGCCCTTGTAGCCGCGGCCGAAGACGCCTTCCATCGCCGAGACGTTCACGACGTACGCGCGTTTGCTCGCCGCCTTCTTCGCGGCCTCGGCCATCACCGGCCGCAGGTTGCTGATCAGGATGAACGGCGCCGTGTAGTTGCACAGCTGGGTCTCGAGGAGCTCCACCGGGGAGATCTGCTCGATGGTCTGGACCCAGGTGTTGGTCTCCACGACGTCCGGGACCAGGCCGCCCGCGTCGATGGCGCTGCCGTCGCGGTGCCGCTCGACGCTGGCGTTGCCCGCGACCAGGGCGAGGTCGGCGACCTTCTGCGCGTCCAGGCCGCTGACGCCGACGGGCAGCGCGGCGAGCCCGTCGACGGCGCCGGAGTTGAACGCGCCGATCACGTGGGAGGCGGGGAGCTCACCGGCGGGCAGCGGCGCGCTCTCGCCCTCGACCAGGGCGGCGTAGGCGGAGGGCAGGCGGCGCACGGTCTGCGTCGCGTTGTTGATGAGGATGTCCAGGGGGCCCTGCGCGGCGACCTGCTCGGCCAGGGTGACCGCCTGCGCCGGGTCGCGCAGGTCGATGCCGACGACCTCCAGGCGGTGCATCCAGTCCGCCGAGTCCTCCATGGCCTTGAAGCGGCGGATGGCGTCCTTGGGGAAGCGGGTCGTGATCGTCGTGTGCGCGCCGTCGCGCAGCAGGCGCAGCGCGATGTACATGCCGATCTTGGCGCGGCCGCCGGTGAGCAGGGCGCGCTTGCCGGTGAGGTCGGCGCCCGCGTCGCGCTTGGCGCGGTTCAGGGCGGCGCACTCCTGGCAGAGCTGGTGGTAGAAGTAGTCGACCTCCACGTACCGCGTCTTGCACGTGTAGCAGGAGCGGGGGCGCTGGAGTATGCCCGCGATCTGTCCGGCCTCGGTGACCGACGACGGCAGGATGCCCTCCGTCTCGTCGTCGATGCGCTGCGCGGAGCCGGTGGCCGTGGCCTCGGTGACGGCCTTGTCGTGGGCGGTCTTGGCGGCCCTGCGCTCCTGGCGGCGGCGCTGCTTCACGGTGCGGTAGATGCCGGCGGTCGCGCGGCGCACGGTGATCGCGTCGGGGTGGTCGACGTCCAGCTTGTCGAGCTCGTCGAGCACGCTGAGGCAGACGGCGAGCCGCTCGGGGTCGATGCCGGGTCCGTACGACGCGGCGCCGGCGCCTTCCTGGTGGCTGTCCTCTGTCACGGTCATCGCCGCTGTCGTTCCTCACCGCAGTCGTGCCGCGGCTCGTCTGGGGTGACCGCGGTAGCTCCAAAGGCGGAACTTTACGTAGCACCGGGCCGGGTCGCCAAACTCACGGGGTCCTCCCACCCGCCCGCCCTTCCCTGGCGTGGGCGCCCGGCCCCGCCATCGGCGCTGCGCGCCTCGC
>NZ_JBHYJH010000248.1:0-10267 GCF_042740445.1 Streptomyces sp. NPDC059003
TCGTGCGGCACTCGGGGAGCTGAGGCCCCGTGTCCGCCCTCGCTCCCGCCCCGCGCCCCCCGCACCCCCCACACCCCCCACACCCCCCACACCCCCTGGACGCCGTGCTGCCCGCGCTGCGCCGCTACGCGCCCGTGCTCCCCGTCGTCGCCCTGGTGGCCCTGCTCGCCCTGCCGGTGTCCCCGGGGACCGAGGGCACCCCCCAGGTCACGGTGGCCGACGTGGCATCCGGTCTGGTCGTGGCGTACTGCGTCCTGGCGGCCGTGCGGTCCGCGCGCCGCCCGCTGACGCGCACCGCCGCCCTGCTGTTCGGCCTCCCCGTGCTCGGCGTCACCGTGGCCGCGTGCGCCGCTCCCACCGGGGGCGCCGCCCTCGCCGGTGCCGCCCGCTACCTCCAGGTGTTCGTCCTCGTCCCGCTCGCCGTGCTCGCCCTGATCCGGGACGGCCGTGATGTGCGCCTGGTGGCCTGGTCGTTCGTCGGCCTGGCGCTGTGGCAGGGCGGGATCGGCGTGCACCAGTACCTCACCGGGACCGGCGCCTCCTACAGGGGCGAGGACATCCGCGCGGTGGGGACGTTCGGGCCGACGGACGTCATGGGGATGGCCACCGTGGTGTCGTACGGGGTCGTCTGCGCGCTCGGACTCGCCTTCCGTGGGGGCGCGCCCCGACAGCGGGCCGCCGCGGGCGGCTGCGCGGCACTGCTCGTCGTGCCGCTCGCGCTGTCCTTCAGCCGCGGCGCGTGGATCGCGACGGCGGCGGCCTGCGGCACCGTACTCGTCCTCTCCGGAGTGCGGCGTGCGCTACGGGTGGTGGTGACCGCGACGGCGGCCGCCGTCGTCCTGGTGGGCGGGTTCGGCGTCGGCTCGCAGCTGCTCCAGGAGCGGCTCGGCAGCATCACCCAAGTCGCGGACGCGCCCGACCAGTCGGTCACCGACCGGTACACCATGTGGGCCGCGTCCGTCGCCATGTGGCGCGAGCGGCCCGCGACCGGTGTCGGCCTCAAGGGCTTCCCGGAGTACCGCGACAGCCACGCCTCCGTAGCGCTGTCCTCCGGCAGCGACACCGCGGGCGCGGGCCAGGGCTTCCGCCGCCAGCCGCTGCTGTCCCCGCACAACATGTATCTGCTCGTCCTCAGCGAACAGGGGCTCCTGGGGCTGTGCGCCCTTGTGGGGTGCTGGGCGGGGCTGCTCACCTGCGTCCTGCGCCGGTGGGCCCGCGCGCGCAGGAGGCCCCTCAGCAGTCCGGGCACTCCGGAGAGCGGCGACCGCCTCGACTGCGCCCTGATCGCCTGCGGGCTGCTCGTCTGGCAGGTGGTGGACTTTCTGTACGCCGACATCGGCGGGCCCTCCACGGTGCTGACGGCGGTGGTGCTGGGGGTCGCGGGGTGGTGGGGCGTCGGGGACCACGTACGGGACCGCGTACGGGAACGCGTACGGGGTCGCCTGCGGGATGACGTACGCGAACCCGGACGCGATGACGTACCCGATGGCGTATGCGATGACGCACGCGGTGACGCACGCGCTGACATGCGGCCCCTGGAGGCGGCCCAGCCATGACCGCCGCCCCCGACACCACGGGCAAGGGGCTGCTCGGCGTCCCCCCACCCCCGGACGCCTCCCCCTCGGAAGCACCACCCCCGGAGGCCCCGTCCACGAAGACCTCACCCCCGGACGGCGCCCCCGGGAACGGCTTCCCCACCAACGGATTCCTCGCCAAGGCCGCGCTCGTCACCGCCGCCCTGTCCGTCGCCGGTTCGCTGCTCGGGCTGGCCCGGGACCAGGCGCTCGCGCACTTCTTCGGGGCCGGGACGGACACGGACGCCTTCCTGGTGGCGTGGACGCTCCCGGAGATGGCGGCGACGCTGCTCATCGAGGACGGCCTCGCCTTCTTCCTCGTACCGGCGTTCAGCCTCGCCCTCGCCCGCCGCGGGCGCGGCGCGGACCGTGACCCGGTGCGCGCCCTGGTCGCCGCGTCGCTGCCCCGGATGAGCCTGTGCTTCGCGGGCGCCGCTCTCGCCCTGGCGCTCGCGGCCCCCTGGGTGGTGGCCGTCCTCGCGCCGGGCCTGCCGGACCCGCAGCCCGCCGTGGACTGCACTCGGCTCACCGCGACGTGCGCCCTGTCGTTCGGCCTGGCCGGGTACTGCAGCGCCGCGCTCCGCGCCCACCAGCGCTTCACGGCCCCCGCCACCATCTACGTCGTCTACAACGCGGTCATCATCGCCACCCTCGCCCTGCTCGCCGGGCGGTGGGGCGTACGGGCCGCGGCGGCCGGAGTCGCCCTCGGGGGCGCGCTCATGGTGGTCACGCAAGCGCCGTCGCTGTGGCGGCAGTTGCGCCACCGACCTACGGAGGGGCGGCCGGTCGCGGACGAAGGGGCGGACCGGCTGCGGACCGCGGTCATCTGGACCGTGCTGCTCTTCGCGCTGCTGCGGCAGTCACAGGTGCTCATCGAGCGGTTCCTGGCCTCCTCGCTGCCCGCCGGGGCCATCTCGCACCTGAACTACGCGCAGAAGGTCGCCCAGATGCCGATGGCGCTGTCCCTGATGCTGTGCACGGTCACGTTCCCCGTAGTGGCCCGTGCGCTCGCGGAGGGGCAGACCGAGCGGGCGCGGGAGCGCGTCGAGCGGGACGTGGTCCTCGCCGGGTGCGTGGTGCTGCTCGGGGCGGCCGGGGTGGTCGCGGGCGCGCACCCGCTGATCCAACTGCTCTTCGAGCGCGGCGCGTTCAGCCCGCAGGACACGGCCGCCACGGCGTCCGTGATGCGGGTGTACTCCCTCGGGCTCCTGGGCCACACGCTCGTCGGCGCCCTCGCCAGGTCGTACTTCTCGGCGGGCCGGGTCACCCGGGCGCCGTTGGCCGCGATGGCCATCGGCATCGTCGCCACGGCCGGGATCGGCTTCCTGACCGTCGGCACCTGGGGCGTGCACGGCATCGCCGCGGCCAACGCGACCGGCATCTGCGTCACCGCCACGCTGCTCCTGCACGGCATGGGACCGCGCACGGTGCCCATCCGGACGCGGCGGATCGTCGTGGAGCTCACCCGGCTCGCCCTGGCCGCCGCAGGGGCCGCCCTGGCGGGCGCGCTGTGCGTGGGCGCGGTGGGCTCGCCGGTCCTTGCGCTCGCGCTGTGCGGGCCCGCCGTGCTCGTGGTGTTCGCCCTCCTCGGCTGGGCGCTGCGCGCCGCCCCGCTGGTCCTCGCCCTCGGCTCCCTGGTTTCCCTCCTCGGCTCCGCCACACGAAAGCTGGCTCCCCGTCATGTCCGTTGACACCACACGTACGACAGCTGACACCACACGTACGACAGCGCCCTCGCGCCGCACCGCCACGCGCGCGTGGATCGCGATGTACCACTCGGTGGCGCCCTTCACCGAGTGCGCCGACGACCCGTACCAGATCACCGTCACACCCGACCGCCTCGACGAGCAGCTCGCCCGGCTGCGGCGGCGCGGCCTTCGCGGGGTCTCCATGGCCGAGCTCCTGCGCGCCCGCTCCGAGGGCGCCGCCCACGGCCTTGTAGGCCTCACCTTCGACGACGGCTACCGGGACTTCGTCGACCACGCCCTGCCGCTGCTGCGCCGCCATGACTGCACCGCCACCCTGTTCGTCCTGCCGGGCCGCCTGGACGGCGTCAACTCCTGGGACCCGCTGGGCCCCCGCAAGCCGCTCCTGGACGCCGACGGCATCCGGCACGCCGCCGCGAGCGGCATGGAGGTCGCCTCGCACAGCCTGACCCACGTCGACCTGACCCGGGCCGACGACGAGGCACTCACGCGCGAGGTGCACGGGAGCAGGACCGCACTCGCCGAGCTGACGGGCGCGGCGGTGGAGGGCTTCTGCTACCCGTACGGGTACGTCGACGCGCGGGTCCTCTCGGCGGTGCGCGACGCCGGGTACCGGTACGCGTGTGCCATCGACCCCGGGGAGCTCGCCGGGGACTTCGCGCTGCCGCGCGTCCACATCGGGCAGCGGGACACGCCGCCGCGCCTGTGGCTCAAGGAGCGCCTCAACCGCCGGCGCGGCCGGGCGCTGCCCCCTGAGACGGTGACCGGGCCGCCGCCCGCGGCAGCGACCGAAGAACCGTCCGCGGCCGTGACCGGACCGCCACCGGAGACGGTGCACGGATGAGGGCCCTGCACGTCATCACCGGGCTCGGCACCGGCGGCGCCGAGCAGCAGCTGCGGCTCCTGCTGCGCCACCTGCCCGTCGCCTGCGACGTCGTCACCCTGACGAACCCCGGCGCGGTCGCACGCCAGATCACGGCCGACGGCACCCGCGTCACGCACCTCGGCATGTCCGGCAACCGCGACCTGTCCGCCCTCCCCCGCCTGACGAAGCTCATCCGCGCGGGCCGCTACGACGTCGTCCACACCCACCTGTACCGGGCCTGCCTGTACGGCCGGATCGCCGCCCGGCTCGCCGGCGTCCACGCGGTCGTGGCCACCGAGCACTCGCTGGGCGCGTCGCAGATGGAGGGGCGCCCCCTGACGGGCGGGGTGCGCGCCCTGTACCTCGCCGGTGAGCGCCTCGGCCGGATGACCGTCGCGGTGTCGCCCGCGGTCGCCACGCGCCTGCACCGGTGGGGAGTGCCGCGACAGCGCATCCGTGTCGTACCGAACGGCATCGACGCGGACCGCTTCCGCTTCGACGCGGCCGCGCGCAAGGAGACGCGGGATCTCCTGGACCTGCCCGACGGGGCGTTCGTCGTCGGGGGCGTGGGGCGGCTCACGTCCGGCAAGCGCTTCGACGTGCTCCTGCGCGCCGTCGCCCAGCTCCCCCAGGACGTCATCGCCGTCCTGGTGGGCGCCGGTCCCCAGGAGGACGAACTACGGGGCCTCGCACAGCGGCTGCACATCGGTGACCGGGTGCGGTTCGCGGGGGAGGCCTGTCACGAGCGCGGGGACACGGCCTCCCTCCTGGAGGGCACCGTCGACCTGCCGTCCCTCCTGTCGGCCGTGGACGCGCTGGCGTCGCCGTCCCCGGAGGAGGCGTTCGGGCTCGCCCTGGTCGAGGGTCTGGCGGCCGGCCTCCCGGTGCTCTACGCCGACTGCCCCGCCGTCGACGCCCGGCCCCCCGGCGAGCGCGGCCCCGCGGTGCCGTGCGCGGGCGACCCCGACGCCTTCGCCCAGGCCCTGCACGCACTGCGCGCCGACGGTCTCCCGCCCCGCGAAGTCCCCGCGGTCGCACGCCACTACAGCATCACCCGTAGCGCCGGACAGCTGATGAACGTCTACGAGTCGGCGCTTCGCGGCCCGACCCCGGAGGTGACCCCTGATGAGTGACTCCCCCCGCGTACGCGACCGGCTCGGCCGCGCGCACACCCGAATCGGCGGTGCGAACGACCGAGTCGGCGGTGCGAACAACCGGCTCGACGGCGCACGCGCCCGGCTCGCGCGCCTGCCCCGGTGGTGGCCGCTGCCGGTCTGCGCGCTGCTCGGCGCCGCGGCCGGTGGCGGTTACGGAATCCTGCACACCCCTGAGTACACGGCGACGAGCTATGTCATCGCCGTCCCCCAGGAGCGCACGGACCCGGCGACCGCTCTCGGCTTCGCCCAGGCCTACGGCCGGGTCGCGACGCAGCTCGCCGTCCTCGGCGACGCCCAGGTCGAGGCGGGCATGTCGCCCGCGCGGCTGCGGGACAGCGTGCGCGTGGCCACCTCGCCCGACGCCCCCATGATCGCGATCTCCGCGTCGTCACCGCGCCCCGGCGAGGCCGCGGCCACCGCCAACGCCGTGGCCCGCTCCCTGACCGTCAGCGCCAACCACACCAAGAAGAGCACCCAGGTCAAGCTCCTGCCCTTTTCGCGCGCCCTGAAGCCGACGGCGCCCTCGTCGGTGTCCGCGCCGGTGAGCACGCTGGTGGGCACCAGCGCGGGCGGACTCATCGGCGGGCTCGCGCTGCTCGTACGGCCCCGGCGCGGCGAGCGCGGCCCGGCTGCGGCCGTGCCCGCACCGGCATCGGGTCTCTCCGAAGAGGCATCGGGTCTCTCCGAAGAGTCCGAAGAGAGGGCCGAGGAACTGGTCGGGGACCCCCGGTGACGGCAGGGGACGGCTCCCTGGAAAACGGTGTCCCTCTGCAAAACGGTGTCCCCCTGGGAGGCGGTGATCCCCGGGAGGACGCTGCCCCCCGGGAGGACGGCGGGAAGGCCACCCCGAAGGACCGGTTCACGGCGGAACTCTGCGTACAGGAGGAGGAGTTCGCCCGGCTCGGTGTCCCCTGGGGACGGCTCTACCGGTCGTGCCGGGCGGCGACGCCGTTCCAGAGCCACGCCTGGCTGTCCTCCTGGTGGCAGTCGTACGGCACCCGGGGGCGGCTGCGGGTCCTGCTCGTCCGCGACCGCGGCGACGGCACCGGTGGCCACGGAGACGGCGAACTCGTCGCCGCGGCACCGCTCATGCGGGTGCGCGCCCCGCTGCCCGCGCTCACCCCGCTGGGCGGCGCCATCTCCGACTTCACGGACGTGCTCGTCGACGACGCGGCGGCGGACGACGCCCTGCCCGCCCTGGTCGACGGTCTCGCGGCGCTCGCGCGCGGGGCGCTGCTCGACTTCCGCGAGGTGCGCCCGGGTGCGTGCGTGGAGCGTGTGTACGAGCGCTGGCGCGGCCCCCGCCACACCGTGGCCGACTCCCCGTGCCTGGAGCTGCCCGCGCTCCCGATGGAGGAGCTCCTCGAGCGCCTGCCCGCGTCGCGCGCCCAGCGCACCCGCGCCAAGCTGCGCAAGCTGGCGAAGCTCGGCGTGGAGGCCCACGTCGTGCCCGCCGACGACGTACCGGACTCGCTGCACACCCTGCTGCGCCTGCACCAACTCCAGTGGCAGGGCCGGAAGGTGACCACCGAGCACCTGCGGCCGCGCTTCCGTGAGCACCTGATCCGCTCGGTGCAGCCCATGGTCGCGGCGGGCGAGGCGGTCGTCACCGAGTTCCGCCTGGACGGGGAGGTCATGGCGGCCGATCTCACGCTGCTCTCCGGGCACCTGGCCGGGGGCTATCTGTACGGCGCGCACCCGCTGCTGCGTGAGCGCAAGGCGGACGTGGCCACCATGCTCCTCGACGCCTGCACCCGCCACACCGGGGGCGACCGGCCCCGCACGCTGAGCCTGCTGCGCGGCACCGAGCCCTACAAGCAGCACTGGCGCCCGGACCCGGTCGTCAACCGCCGCTACCTGCTCGCCCGGACGCCGACCGCCCCGCTGCTCGCCGCGGCCGCCACCGGGGCCGCCGCCCGCCGGTGCGGCAAGCGGCTGCTCGACGCCCGGCGCGGTGACGCGTCACCCGAGTAGTGACGCGTCACCCGCGCCAGGGGCTAGCCGGCGCCCCTGGCGGCCGTGCCCTCGCGTGCCGTGCCCGCCCCCGCCTTGCCCGCACCCGCCTTACCGACGCCCGCCTTGTCTGCGCGCACCTTGCCAGCGCCCACCTCGCCGTCGGCGGCCTTGTCGTCCCCCTGCCACCAGTCGAACCGCAGTCACAGCTTCCCGCCCAGCCAGTACTCGACCCAGTCGCCGAGCTCCAGTGGCGAGCAGGCCGGCGGCTTCACCGGGTCGGTCGGCTTCGGCGCCGGTACCTGACCGCGTCCGTTCAGCAGGGCGCGGTAGACCGCGGAGGACCTGGGGTTGTCGTCGCACTGCCACACGCCGTGCGGGCAGTAGTCGGTGAGCGTGTTGTAGAGGGGTTTCTGCTCGTCCATCCAGGCCAGCATGCGGCGCATGTACTCCGCGTTGTCCCCGTTGCGGAAGAGACCCCACTCGGGATACGAGATGGGCTTCTTGTGCGCCGCGGCGAAATCGACGTGGAATTTAAGCCCGTACGGCTCGGAGATCTGCTCGTCGAACGCCATGCCGCGAGGCTGGTCGTACGAGTCCAGGCCGATGATGTCGACGACGTCGTCACCGGGATAGCACTCCGGCCACGGAATGGCGTCACGCCCGCGACTGGGCGTGAAGTCGAATTGGAACTTCTGCCCGGGGACCGACCGCATCGCCGTGACGATGCGCTTCCAGTACGCCTTCCACGACTCCGGGTCGGGCCCGCAGCGGTGGGTGTACGTGATGCCGTTCATCTCCCAGCCGAGGACGATCACGGTGTCGGGCACCCCGAGGTCGACGAGGCGCCGCGCGAGGACCCGGTAGTGCTCGTCGAACGCGCCCGCCGCGCCCCGGCGCAGCATCGAGCGCACGAAGTAGTCGCCCACGCCGTCCTCGTTGCGCTCCAGCATCGGCACGTTGAGCACGAAGAGCCGGTCGTCCTTCGCGCGCCGCCACTTCGCCCAGCTCTCCAGGAAGTCGGGCGCGCCCTCGATGTTGCTCCACACGTCCCCCGGCAGGTACGTGTGCCCGACGCGCAGCTGCGCCCCGCCGAGCCACTCGCTGAGCTGCCCGATGCGGTCGACGCCGCGGGGGCCGTAGTCGAGGTACGCGCCGAAGGCGGGCCACTCGGCCGGGGTCGCCGGGGCGGCGGGGGAGGCCGAGGGTGAGGGCTGCGCGGACGGCACCGACGGCGACGGCGACGGCACGGAGGGGACGCTCGGCACGGGCGGGACGGCCGGGGGCGACGGCACGGCCGGCGGGGATACGGCGGCCGGGGGCACCGCGGGAGCGAGCGGCGGGGCGGACGGCGCCGCCGAGGGCGGCGGGACGTCGCGCTCACGCCCGGCCCCCACCGTGTATCCCGGTCCGGAGGCGAGCACTGCCGACATAATGATCCCGGCCGCGACAAAGGCCGCGCGTTGGGCGCGTCTGCGCCTGCATGGGGTCATGACCGCTCCTCGTTTCCGCCTCCGGCTATTGACGCTCAGTCATATTTATTTCTATTGCGCCAAACGAGTTCCTAATCCTCCGTGCCGACAGATCGCTCCTTTTGGGCGAGCGCAAAGTAAGGGTGGAAGTGCAGCGTCTCGACACACGCGTCCCCGCGGTCCTGCTGCGGATCGACAGGAATTCCTTCCATCACGGAACGCTGGGCGCAGTGCGCTCCCTGGGGCGCGCGGGGGTGGAGGTCCATCTGATCGCCGACGACACCCACGCCCCGGTGTCCCGCTCCCGCTATCTGCACCGCCTGCACAGCCCGCCCCCGCCCGCCGCGCCCCTCGCCGAGGTGGCCGCCGTCCTGCGCCGCGTCGCGGCCGGACTGCGCGCCCCCGCCGTCCTCATCCCCCTGGACGACGCGGGCTCCCTCGCCGTCAGCGCCCTGCGCGCGGAGCTGAGCGGCCCGTACCTGCTGCCCGAGACGGCGGTCGGCATGGCCGAGAGCGTGGCCGACAAGTCGGTCCTGGCCCGCCTGTGCGCGTCGGCGGGCGTGCCGCATCCCCGTACGGAGCTGCCGCGCTCGGCGGTCCAGGCCGCGGACGTCGCCCGGAGCCTCGGCACGACGGCGGTGGCGAAGTGGAGCCGCCCCTGGTGCCTCCCGCGCGACGCGGGCCTGCACAGCACGGTCCTGGTGCGCTCGCCCCACGAGGCCGCGGCGCTGTTCGAACGCGGCACGGAGGCGGGCTGCGCCCTGCTCCTGCAGGCCTTCGTGGCGGCGCGCGGCGGCACCGACTGGTTCGTACACGGCTATGTGGGCCGCGACGGCCGGGTGCACGGCGGCGGCACCGGCAGGAAGCTGCGGGCGTGGCCGCGCTCCGCGGGCATCACCGTACGCGGCGAGTGGACGCCCAATCCCGCCCTGGAGGCGACGGCGGCGAAGCTCATGGCGGCGCTCGGCTACCGCGGCATCTTCGACCTGGACTTCCGCGAGGACGCGGCGACCGGCGCGTACCACCTCCTCGACTTCAACCCCCGCCCCGGAGCGCAGTTCCGCCTCTTCGCCGACGCCGCGGACCTCGACGTCGTCCGCGCCCTGCACCTGGACCTGACGGACCGCCCGCTGTCCCCGCCGCGCCCGCTGCACGGCCGCGCCTTCGTAGTGGAGAACTACGCCCCGTTCACCGCGCTCCGGCCCCGCCGGGCGCCGCGGGAGCTGGCCTGGCACGCCGCCGACGACCGCGCCCCCGGCGCCGCGCTGCGGCGGCTGTGGTGGCGGCACACCCTGCGCCGGCTCGGCACCCCGAGGCGGCAGGCCCCGTAGGGGTGACACTGCGAGCGAACGGGTGAAACCGTTCCTCAACCCGGCCTCTCCAGTGGTGGACTGGGAGAGTTGGTGATGTTCCCCCTGTACGGCCCGTCGCCGCCCGTCAGCCGTCGGCACACCCGTGCCGTGGGTCGGCGACACAGCGTTCCCCCGGAAACACGCGAGGCGTGGGGGGGATTATACATGCGCTTATACGCACCACGCCG
>NZ_JBHYJH010000249.1:0-10227 GCF_042740445.1 Streptomyces sp. NPDC059003
GGCGGCGCGGGCAGCGCGGACGGCGGTCTGATGGAGAAGATCGGGCTGGCCCGTGCGCAGATCCGCGCGGCGCGGGCGGAGCCGAACCGGGCCACGGCGCGCGTCGAGCTCGATGCGGGCACGCAGACCAACGCGGACATGGCCGGGGCGCTGCCGCGTATCGCCTCCGCGCTGGACCTGCCCCCCTCTGCGGTGCGCTACCAGCCCGACCCGGACTCGGCCAGGCGCGGCGAGCTGGTCATCGTCCCCGAGGACATGCTGGCGGAGACGGTGGAGTGGGAAGGCCCCTCGAATCTCGGCGGATCGATCGCCGATCCGCTGGTCATCGGCCGCTACGACGACGGCGCGCCCCTGCTGCTGTGGCTGCCCGGCGACGAGAAGGAGGGGCGGAACTCCACGCACGTGCTGGTCGCGGGCGGAACCGGTTCCGGCAAGGGCGACGCCGCCCTCAACCTCCAGACCGAGATCCTCTCGCGCCGCGACGTGATGATGGTCTTCTCCGACCCGAAGGCGTTCCAGGACTTCCGGCCCCTGCTGCCCAGTTACGACTGGGCGGTGGAAGGCGGCGCCCCGTCCGAGACCATGGTCGCGGCCGTCCAGGCGGCGATCCCGGCCCGCACCCGCTGGCTCGGCGCCCACAGCTACCGCCAGTGGGTGCCCGAGGCCGCGCGCGAACAGCGCGACCCCAAGCACTCCTGCCGCCCCGACGGCCGAGCGTGCGGCTGCCCCGGCATGCCGTTCATGGTCGCCTGGTTCGAGGAGGCCGCGAACACCCTGCGGTTCATCGGCGACGACGCCTTCACCGGCATCGCGCAGGAAGCCCGGTCGGCGGGCGTGGCCCTGGTCATCTCCCTGCAGCGCCCGTCCTACGACCAGATGAGCACGAGCACGCGGTCCTCCATGCCGTCGGTGATCGCACTCGGCTGCCACCCCGACGACGAAGGGTTCAGCCTGCCCGACGAGGTCCTGGCCGCGGGCGCTCACCCGGGATCCTGGCGCAACCGCAAGCCCGGCTACTGCTACGTCGTCTCACCCGGCATCGACGAGGACCGCTACGCCTCCCCGGGCCGCACCTGGCGCTTCACACCCCGCGCCGTGGACGCCATGCAGCTGCTCGCCCTGTGGGCGCAGCGCCACGGCGCGGCCGCCGACCCCGTCACCGCGCGCGCCCTCAAGAGCGTCGCCGGGACCGCGTACACGGGCCGCTCTGCCCCCGACACGGCCGTGTCGGCACCGGCACAGGCCGGTGCCGCGGTCGCGTCGGAGGAGGACGACGACAGCGTGATGGTCGACCCGGAAGACGCCGACATCGACCCCGAGGCCGAGCTCCCCGAGCCGCAGCACGGCGACGACGACCCGCTGTTCGGGGCCGAGAGGGGCCGCAAGCCCGGCCCGCAGGAGGCCCGGCGCCTGTTCGCCCAGGCGCTCGCGGAGTTCGAGGCCGCGGGGCGCATGGTCGTCGGCCCGAAGGACTTCCTCGACTGGTGCGACCAACACGGCCTGTCCCGCCCGTGGGTGTCCGCGCGGCTGAAGGAGGCCGCCCTCGATGGGCGCCTGGAGCCGACCAACCAGACCGGTCGGTGGCGGATCGTCCCGCGCCCCGACGACGGCCCGGACGCTGCCCTGACGGCCGCCTGACGCCTGACACCGTCACGGCCGCCTGACACCCAAACCCCTAGGCACACGCGGTGTCACGCGCCCTGACAGCAGGCCGCTGACACCGCCTGACCCCCGACCTGACGCCTGAGAACGAGCGACCGGCCCGGATGCCCCCGGGCCGGTCTCGACACCCACGGAGGCTCCCGTGAACGCCAACTCGCAGTATCCCGCCCGCCCCGCCGGCGGCGCCGTCGGCGATGCGGACATCGTGGCCGCGCTTATCCCCGACACACCCGCCGCGCTCACTCCCGCTCCGGCGCCCGCGCCGATCCCCGACACCGCGACCCTGATCGCCCTCGCCGAGCAGCAGCTGCCCGCGGCCGCCTCCGGCACGGCCGTTGAGCGGTCCGACACGGACACCGACACAGCCGTGTCGCCCCTCGTGCCGCGCTGGGTCTGGCGCACATCCGCGACCGTCACCGTGTTCGCCGTGCTCGTCGCCCTGATCGCCGTCGTCGTGTGGGGCGTGTCGGCCCTCCTCGGTGCGGCCGCCGCCGGTATGACCGAATTCGCCGACGCGGTCGCGCCGTACGCGGTCGGCGCACTCGTCGTGGTCGTGCTCGCCGCCCTGGCGCTCACCCGCCGCAAGCGCGACGAGGGCGAGTTCGAGATCACCCAGACGCAGACGCAGATCGTGAGGTACCGCCGATGACCGCCACCACGCACCGCAGGCTCATCATCGGCGGGGCCGCCCTGGTCGCCGCCGTGGCGATGGCAGCCTCCGCCGACACCCTCGCGGGCCTTGGCCGTGCCGTCGGCTGGGACGACCGCCTGGCCTGGTCCCTGCCCGTCTCCGTCGACGTCCTCGCCCTGGTCGCCGGACTCGCCTGGCTCGCCGCCGGCGCCGGGCGCAGCCTCGGACGCGCTCTGACCCTCATCGCCGTGGCGGGCTCCGTCGTCCTCAACGCGGTCGGCCACCTGGTTGCCGTCGGACACATGCAGCCCGGCCCCCACCTCGTCATCGCCGTCTCGGCGGTGCCGCCGCTCGCGGCCGCGCTCGCCGTCCACCTCGGCGCCGCCGTCACCACCGACCAGCCCGCCGACATGGCCGCGCCGCTCGCCGACACGGCCGCGCCAGAGATCCCCGCGCCCGCCGCCCACGCGCCCGTTGAGGCCGTCACGGACGACCAGGACGCCATGCCCCCGGCGCACCCCGACACGCTCGACACGATCCCCGAGCCCGGCCGCTCCCTCACCGACACGGAGCTCGACGCGGTCGTGCACGTGCTCACGACCGAGACCGATCCGCCCCGCTCGTACAGGGACATGGAGGCCCGGTTCCGCACGCTCGGGTACTCCGCGGGCGCTTCCAGGCTCCGGGAGGCCTGGCGCCGCGTCACCGCCGACACCGACGTCGAGGCGCACGCATGAGGCCCTGAACTGCCAGAGGCCGGACGCCGCATGGCGTCCGGCCCTTTTCCGCACCACGGAACCCCAGAAGCCTCAACAGCCCCGAATCTCCCGCCCCGGGGGAACTTGCGGCCGCCGGTAACGCGCCGAAAGGGTGGGGCCTCTGACACTCCGTGAGAGCGGAGTGACAGGATCTACCCGAGAAATGGCAACGGGCCGGGGCTCTGACCTCCCGACCCGTCCGCCCCGCAGGTGCCAACACACCGAACGGAACGTTGCTCTGTGACGAGCGTACGAGACGTCGACCCGACGTCGCCACACCGGCCCACCGGACCACGCTGTCCGTGTGGTGCGCCGATCACCCACACCCCCGGCAAACGGCCGCGTGTGTACTGCTCGAACGCCTGCAAGCAGCGCGCGAAGCGTGCGCTGGCCAAGCTCGCCGCAGACGCCGACGGCGCCGCCGCGACCCAAAACGTGTCGCGCCTTGGGAAAGAAACAACAGAGTTTCCCACCCCCCGCCGACCTGCGGAAACGTCCGCCGGGGCAAAAAGGGACACGGACGTCGACGCCGCCCGGAGCGACGCGGCCCGACTGCGGAAGGCGGCCCGCTACAGCCGCCGCCGGACCCTGTGGCGGATCACCGGCGACGTCGCGTGCAAGGGCTGCGGCCGCGCCCTCATGGACCCGTCCTCGGGCGTGATCGTCGCGCAGACGGCCGCCGGGACGTCCGTCGTCCTCGGCCTCATGCGGTGCGGGCGGATCTGGCTCTGCCCCGTCTGCGCCGCCACCATCCGCCACAAGCGCGCCGAGGAGATCACCGCCGCCGTCGTCGAGTGGATCAAGCGGGGGGGCACCGCCTACCTCGTCACCTTCACCGCCCGGCACGCGAGCAAGGACCGCCTGGCGGACCTCATGGACGCTCTGCAAGGCACCCGCAAGACCCCGGACACCCCCCGGCGCCCCGGCGCCTACCAGCGGCTCATCACCGGCGGCACGTGGGCCGGACGCCCCGAGCGCGGAGTCGACGGCATCCGCGACCGGATCGGCTACGTCGGCATGATCCGCGCCACCGAAGTCACCGTGGGGCAGGCCCACGGCTGGCACCCGCACATCCACGCGATCGTGCTCGTCGGCGGCCGCACCACGGGCGAGAAGCGCGACAAGACGGTCGCCGGGACGTTCACGCCCACCGAGGCCTCGCTGGCCGAGTGGGAAGACCACTGGCGCACGACCTGGACCCGCACCCTCAAGGCCATCAACCCCAAGTTCCGGCCCACCGACGACTGCGAGCGGGCCGACTGCTCGTGCGGAGGCAAGGGCCACGGCGTCGACTTCAAACGGCTGCACACCGAGCGGGACGCGAACGACCTCGCCGAGTACATCGCCAAGACGCAGGACGGCAAGAGCCCGGCGCTCGAACTCGCCCGCGGGGACCTGAAGACGGCGGCCGGGGAGAACGTCACGCCCTTCCAGTTGCTCGGCCGGATCGGAGACCTCACCGGCGGCGTGCCCGAGGACGACGCGGCCGGGTGCGGCTCGCTGGAGTGGAACCTCGCTCGCTGGCACGAGTACGAGCGCGCCACCAAGGGCCGCCGCGCGATCGAGTGGACCCGCTACCTGCGCCAGATGCTCGGCCTCGACGGCGGCGACACCGAAGACGACGACCTCGACCTGCTCCTGGCGGCCGACGCCGACGGCGGCGAACTCCGCGCCGGAGTCGCCGTCACCGAAACGGGCTGGCACGCCGTCACCAAGCGCGCCCTCGACCTCGCCGCGACAGAGGCCGCAGAGGGCACCGACGGCAACACCGACCCGGACGCCATGGCGTCCCGCGTGCGCGACGTCCTGGCGCTCGCCGACGTCGCCGACACCGTCGTCGTCCTAGGCCCGCAACAGGTCGCCGATGCGTACGCCGAGATGCTCGAAAGCCTCGCCCGCCGCCGTGAGGAAGCCGCCGCACGACGGCGCCGCGAAGCCGAGAACGACGGCGACCAGGACGACGCCGAGGCCCGCCAGGAACACGCGCGGAACCACATCGCCCGCCTCAGCGGAGCGACCGGCGACTGGCGGCCGAAGACAGTTTGTCTTCGAGATCAGGTCACCTGATCTCCTAGCTTGCTCCCGGTCGGGGAACCCGGAAACTGGGCCCAGAAAGCACTAACTCGCTCTGCTCTGCTGCTGCGCCCTACAGGCGCAAGACCATGCACAGGGCGACGAAGGCGGCTATGCCCACGGTGGCCGCTGCCTCGAGGCTGGGGTGGGCGTAGACGACGTAGGCGATGACGGCGGCCGCGGTGGTCGCGGCAAGCAGTGACGTGCGGTCGTTGGTTGGCATGCCGCAGACAGTGAGGCACCGGGGAGCTAGGCCCGCAACTCTCGCGAAAATCCGTCTGCCGCCCCTGAAGCGGGGCCCGCTGTGCGTTTTCGCGAGCGCTTGACGGACGCTTCGTGGGCGCCTCGCGTCATGTGCCGCGGCGGCCCAACGGGCGGCGCCTGGCCGTCGTCGGCACGGCCGACGGTCCCGCCGGCGACTCCGGCTTCTCGACCCAGTCGCCGTCTGCCGCGCGTTCGGCGGCTGTCCGCGTGCGCGGATCGCGGACCGGTATCGGGACGTCGGGACCCTGCCCGAGCGGGCGGCGTGCGGTGCTCATCCCGGCAGTCTCGCGCACCCCCTGAACGTCCCCGCGAGGGGACGTACCTTTGTCCATCCGGTGCTGTTCGATCACACGGCTTGCTCTACAACTGGCCCTACAACTTGCCCGTCAACTTGCTCTGCAACTTGCCCTACAACTTGCCCTACAAATTGCCCCCAGAGGGCACCGGGCGAGGCCTCGGTCAAGGGGTCTGAACTGGAGGTCAAGGGGTCCGGTCAAGGCGTCTCGGTGGCGCCGACTACTTCCGTACGGGACCCCCTGCGGAGCACGGCCCGAGGTTCCGCCGCGCCTTTCGACGGTCACGTCCTGGTGCTCGCTGCCGCCGCCCGTGCGCGTGCTGCTGTGATTGCGGCGCAATCAGGCGAGACGGCCGGTCGGTCGTGATGCATTGGTGTGGGGGATCTCGTCGGCGGGCGGTTGTGCTGTGGGGCGGGAGGATCGCGGGGGCGATTCCGTCGGGCGGGAATCTGCGGCTCGTGCCGGGAGGACTCCGCGGGGCGGTCCAAGAGAGCAAGAGCTTTCGCCGACTTCGGCCCCGCCGTAGGCGGGTTGCTCGTCGTGCTCCTGGTGCTCGTCGTCGGCGGGCCGAGCGGCGGCCGGGGAGCGGGGCGGAGACAGGAGCGGTCCGGCCGCGGCCGGGCCGCGCCGACCGCGAAGCGGGCGGCCTTGAATGAAGTAGAGAAAGTTGTAACAGCTCCCCTGTCCGGACCTCCGGGGCGCGAAAGTGCCAGAGGTGTACCGCCGCACGCGGTCCGCGTACGGTCGTGCGCATGCCCAAGCACGACACCCCACGCTCCGCCGACGGGGCCAAGCTCTGCGCCTGGTGCGGCGGCGAGATCCGCCAGTCCGGCGTCGGCCGCAGCCGCGACTACTGCCGCCGCTCCTGCCGCCAACGCGCCTACGAACAGCGACAGGTAGAGCAGCGCATCGCGGACGTCATCGCCGCACGCTCTGTTTCGTCACGTGACGATTCCGGGCCTGCCGCAGAATCGTCACGTGACGAAACTCGGGACGCCCTCGAATCGTCACGTGACGAAACGGTGGGCGTGCTGCCGCAGGCCCGGCCGCCGTTGCCGCCGTTGCCGCCGCTCGGTCCGCGGCGTGACGCGCCCAACCCGCGGCCGTCGGCGGCGCAGCCTTCGGAGGAGCTGCCGGAGCTCCCGCCGCTTCCGCCGCTGCGCCGACGGCGGCGCGCGAACATGACCGCTTCGCCCATGCCGACGCTGCCCGGCCTCGACGACGACGCCCCGCGGTAGCGGCTCCTCGCGTGCACGCGTGAGCACGTGCACGCGTGCACGCCAAACGCGCGCGCGAGCCCCCGGATTCGACACGCTCGCGCGCCCCGACGATGCCCGCGCCGACGCGGAGCGACCACGGCGGCCGCCACTGGATCGCGGCAGCAGCTGCTCCCCCCTCAGCCAGGGCCGGAGGGTCCGGTCTCCTCACGCGCCCGCATCCGTGACGGCGGGAGTACGGCGCCCGGCCCGACTCGGCCGCGGTCGCCGGCGGCCGGAGCCGCGCCCCCCACCCCTCCCCCTCCCGCTGCTCTCGACGCGCGCAACGGCGATGCGGACGGGCGGCGGAGCACCCGCCATGTAAACCGCTCACCGATGCCGCCCCCGGACTGCAGAGGGCCGTAGAACGGCGAAAGGCCCGCACCTCCCTGTGAGGTGCGGGCCTTTGGCGTTGCGTCAGTCGATGACCTTCTCGATGCCAGGACGATGGACGTCCTCCCACAGTTCGAGGGGGCCGTCGTCGTCGCTGAAGAGCGTCCTCAGCACGAGCACGGCGGCGGTTTGGTCGGGCGCCAGGTCGATGCCGAACTCCGACAACTCGTTGCTGGCCGCGGGCCGGGCGCTCGCTCGCTGAGGGCCGCCCACGATTGCTTGGCCTGTGCGTTCCTTGTAGAGGTCGTGTCGGAACCGCTCGGTCGGCCCGGCGTCGAGAAGCTCGGGAAGGGCGCCCAGGGCG
The DNA here is from genome assembly GCF_042740445.1 of Streptomyces sp. NPDC059003. Classification (NCBI taxonomy): domain Bacteria; kingdom Bacillati; phylum Actinomycetota; class Actinomycetes; order Kitasatosporales; family Streptomycetaceae; genus Streptomyces; species Streptomyces sp. NPDC059003. The sequence goes on from NZ_JBHYJH010000249.1 coordinate 7,638, forward strand.
CGCGGGTGGATGAAGTTGAGGGCGAGCACGGTCGCCCTGCCCTCGCGTACGAAGACGCGTGAGCGCACCACGATCTCGTCGTACAGCTCGACCCCCAGCTCCTCGGCGACTTGGGGGTCCGCGCACGACCGGAGGCCCGCGAAGCGGCGTTCGGCGGTCTCACCGGGGGCGTAGGGGCGGCCGGTGCGGCGCAGTTGAGCCAGACGCCCGGCACCGGTCACGAGGCTCGTCGGCTGCTCGTCAGCGCGGAGCACCCGCGTGCCATGACCTCGCGAGACCTTCACCAGGCCCTCGGCCTCCAGGGTCTGGTAGGCGCGGTGCACGGTCGCGGTGGACCCTATGCCCTCCCGCACGAGGTCCGCGATCTGCGGCAGCTGCTGCCCGGGCGCGTATGTGCCGTCCGTAATTTTCGCGGCCATTGAGTCCGCGATGGCTCGCCACTTCGGTGTCTTCACCATGGCTGCTCCTCCTCGACGACGTCTCTCGCAATTCTAGAGTAGCGGGTTGACACTTCTAGAAGAGCGGGTGCACAGTCGTACTCGTCGACGCCCCGTGAGGCCCCACCTCACGGAGCGAAACGGCACCTCCATGCCTGGTCAGGCCGGGGGTGCCTCGAACGCAGAGCGACCCCGGCGTTGCACCGCCGGGGCCGCGACGGGCCGTTCCATCGAGAGGAGCACGACCCATGGCCGACGCTACCGCGCTGACCGCCGCCGACCGGCAGCGCCTCACGACCCTGTTCGTCTTGCACCACGACCGCTTGGTGCGGCGCCTGCGGGCGCGGCTCGGGCGGTACGACTACCACCTCGCCGAGGACCTGGCGGGCGAGACGTGGGCCCGTGCGGTCCGGGGCTTCGCGCAGTTCTCGGGCAGCGACGAGCAGTTCGGCCGCTGGCTGGCCACGATCGCGACCCGGACCCGGATCGACCACTACCGGGTGCGCCGCAACTCGGAGCGCCCCACCGACTTCAGCACCGCCCCGGCCGCCTACCGGCTGCCGCCGAGCCCGGCCGCCGAGGACCTGGCGGTGGCCCGGCTGTGCGCCTTCCTGCGCGCGCAGGACACCGCTCCGGCCCGCGAGGCGCTGGGGGTGGCGGCGTGAGCGAGGCCTTAGCGGACATGGAGGCTGCCCGTATCCAGGCCCAAGAGGCGCTGGAGGCGGCGCAGGAGGCGGCGGCCGCGCTGGCGGCGACGCTCGCGCAGGCCGCACAGCAGCAGGCCGGGGGTGCGCGATGAGCGAGTTCCAGCGCGTCCTGAAGCAGGCTCAGGGCTTCTGCCAGTGCGAGCACGGCAAGCCGGGTGCCTGCGGCTCCGACACCCACCGCGGCACCGGGCGCCGCTGCTACGAGCAGGCCAAGCCCCACCGTCCGCTCGTCGTCGCCCCGGTCGACCCCGAAGCACCCCTGCACGTGGCCGCGACGCTGCGGGCCGATGGCCTCCTGGTGATGTGCCAGCCGTGCCTGACCCGCCGCACCACCGGGGTGAAGAACGCGCACGCGGCGGCCCGCGCGGCCGCGGCGCCTGGCCTCTTCTCGGATGAGGAGGTGCGGGCATGACGACTCGTCGCGTGCGCACGACGAAGACCTCGGACGGGGCGACCACGGTCCGCATCCCGGGCCAGCGAGGGCGCAAGGGGCAGACGTTCGTGCTGCTGGTGCAGCCCGGCCGCCCCACCCCGGCGCGCCGCGTCCTGGCGGTCCTCGGGCGCCTGCTGTGGCGTCCCTGCCTGCTGCCCACGGGCCTTGCGGTGCTGCTGCTGGCCCTGACCGCGATCCTGCACGTCCTGGCGCCGTGGACGGCCTACCTGCTCGCGGGGGCCGGGCTGATCCCCCTGGCCGTGGTGCTCGCGAGGCCGGTCTCCGAGCGCAAGGACGGCGGACGCTTCCGCGAGTCCCTCAACGGCCTGCTGCTGGGCGTGGCGCTCGGCTCGGCCGCGGTGGGCCTGTGGGCCGCGCTCGCGGTCGAACTCGGCCCGCTGGCCGGGCCCCTCGAAATCCTCTGGTTCCTCGGCCTGCTGGCCGCTCAGGGCCTGCGGCTGCTGCCCGGGCTGACCTCGAAGGAGAAGGACTGACTGATGGCCACCAACGGCGCTGCCCCGAATAAGGGCAACAAGTTCGCCAACGCCGGGGCCGCCGCCGGCGGCTTCGTCGGGGCGATGGGCGGCAGCTTCATGCCGTCGATCAACATCAACGTCAACCGTGGCTCCCACGTCGTGGGCGGGGGCGGCCAGTCCCTGCTGCCGTCGCCGGAGTTCACGTCCCCGGCGCAGGTGAGGGCCTACTGCAACACCCTGCGCGCGGCCGGGGTGATGCTGTCCATGGAGGTCGCCATGGCGGCCGAGATCATGTACAGCGTCCTGGCCCACGTGCCCGACCCCGAGGGCCGGATGATGGCGGCGCGGGTCCGCGCGGCGAAGGTCTCCCGCAAGATGAAGAAGTCCGCGAACGCGCTGCGCGACGCCGCGAAGGACGCTGCGGCCTGCTACGCGGTGTTCCAGCAGGAGTACCAGGAGGAGATCAACCGCGTCCGCCACCGGGCCCGTCAGCCCAAGGCCCCGACGGTCGACTGGGCACAGCAGTGAGGCGGCGCG
>NZ_JBHYJH010000250.1:0-10226 GCF_042740445.1 Streptomyces sp. NPDC059003
CCGGCGTTTGAGGAGCGGGGTCTGGGGCGGAGCCCCAGGTTCGGGAAGGGGCGGGTCAGGGGCGCCCCGCGAAGGCTACGCCCAGAGTTGGCCCTGGACCGTTTCGATGGCCTCTTCCGTGGTGGCCGCGGTGTAGAGGCCCGTCGACAGGTACTTCCAGCCGCCGTCGGCCACGATGAAGACGATGTCGGCGGGCTCGCCGGCCTTGACGGCCTTGCGGCCGACGCCGAGGGCCGCGTGGAGGGCGGCGCCGGTGGAGACACCGGCGAAGATGCCTTCCTCCTTGAGGAGTTCGCGGGTGCGGGTCACGGCGTCGGCGGAGCCGACGGAGAAGCGCGTGGTGAGCACGGAGGCGTCGTAGAGCTCGGGAACGAAGCCCTCGTCGAGGTTGCGAAGGCCGTAGACGAGGTCGTCGTAGCGCGGCTCCGCGGCGACGATCTTGACGTCGGGCTTGTGCTCGCGCAGATAGCGGCCGACGCCCATGAGGGTGCCGGTGGTGCCGAGGCCCGCCACGAAGTGGGTGATCGAGGGGAGGTCGGCGAGGATCTCGGGGCCGGTGGTGGCGTAGTGGGCGCCCGCGTTGTCGGGGTTGCCGTACTGGTAGAGCATCACCCAGTCCGGGTGCTCGGCGCTGAGCTCCTTGGCGACGCGTACGGCCGTGTTGGAACCCCCCGCCGCGGGCGACGAGATGATCTCCGCGCCCCACATGGTGAGCAGGTCGCGCCGCTCCTGGGAGGTGTTCTCCGGCATGACGCACACGATGCGGTAGCCCTTGAGCTTGGCCGCCATGGCGAGCGAGATGCCGGTGTTGCCCGAGGTGGGCTCCAGGATGGTGCAGCCGGGCGTCAACCGGCCGTCCTTCTCGGCCTGTTCGACCATGTGGAGCGCGGGCCGGTCCTTGGTGGAGCCGGTCGGGTTGCGGTCCTCCAGCTTGGCCCAGACGCGGACCTCGCTGGACGGGGACAGGCGCGGGAGGCGGACCAGCGGGGTGTTGCCCACGGCCGCGAGCGGGGAGTCGTAACGCATCGGTGAGCCGGGCTGCCGTCAGACCATGCCGCCGGCGACGGCCGGCAGGATCGTGACGCTGTCGCCGTCGGAGAGCTTCGTCGAGACGCCGTCGAGGAAGCGGACGTCCTCGTCGTTCAGGTACACGTTCACGAACCGGCGCAGCTGGTTGCCCTTGTCCTTGTCGACGAGGCGCTCCTGGATGCCCGCGTGCCGGGACTCGAGGTCGGCGAAGAGCGCGGCGATGGTGTCGCCGTTGCCCTCGACGGCCTTCTCGCCGCCGGTGTAGGTGCGGAGGATGGTCGGGATGCGGACCTCGATGGCCATGGCGGTGGGCTCCTGTCGGGAGAGGGGCGGGAGTGGGGCCTGAGTGGGGCTTCGAACGGTGGCGGTGCGGGCGCGGGGAAGGTCCCGGCCTGATCAGGGGGCGGGGCGCCCGGCGTCCGGGCGGGCGGCCATCCGGGGCTCGCGCGGGCGCGCGGCGTCGCGGCGGCGCACCTCAGCGCCGACAGATGGCGCTGGAGAGACGGCACAGGTCGACGTGCAGCCGGCCGACGAGCAGGGCGCCCGGCGTCGTATCGATGCTCACGTCGTTCGAAACCATGCGCTCATCGTAACGATTCCCGGTCCGGGTCCCGGAATGTGATCTCGGATAGCGGACGGATCCCGTTCGGCCAGCGGACGGGGCACCGGGCGAGGCATCGGACGGGGCGGGGCTAGCCGACGGCGGGAGAGCGCTGCGGGAGGTACGTCACCGTGGGGGCGCCGGTCGCCGGATGGACGGCGACGTCGGCCGCGACGCCGTACACCTCCGCCAGGAGTTCCCTGGTCAGGACCGACTCCGGGGTCCCGGACGCGACGACGCGGCCGCCGTCGAGGACGTACAGGCGGTCGCAGTAGTACGCGGCGAGCGTCAGGTCGTGCAGGGCCAGGAGGTTGGCGGTGCCGAGGTCGCGGACCAGGCCGAGGATCTCCAGCTGGTGCCGCACGTCGAGGTGGTTCGTCGGCTCGTCGAGGACGAGTACGTCCGGCTGCTGCACCAACGCCCTCGCCATCAGGGCGCGTTGGCGCTCGCCGCCGGAGAGGCCCGCGAAGATCCGCCCCGCGAGGTCCGCGGCGCCCACGCGCGCCAGGGCGGCGCCGACCAGTTCCTCGTCGGCGGCCGTGTCCGCCTCCCAGAAGCGCTTGTGCGGGGAGCGGCCCATGGCGACGATCTGGCGCACGGTGAGCTCGAAGCCGGCCTGGGTGTCCTGCGGGAGCGTGGCGATCCGGCGCGCACGGGCCTTGGGGCCCGCGTCGGCCAGGTCGGCGCCGTCGAGCAGCACCCGGCCCGCGCTGGGTCTGAGCGCCCCGTACACACAGCGCAGGAGCGTCGTCTTGCCGCTGCCGTTGGGGCCGACGAGGCCGACGGTCTCGCCTGCGGAGACGGTGAGTGAGACGGCGTCGACGAGCCGACGGCCCGACGGGATCTCGTACGAGAGGTCTTCGGCGCGGAGCCTCACGCTGCCGCTCCTTCCTGTGTCTTGTTCCGGCGCAGCAGCCACAGGAAGAACGGGCCGCCCGTCAGTGCCGTCAGGACTCCCACCGGCAGGTCCTGCGGCGCCGCCACCGTGCGCGCCGCGAGGTCCGCGGTCACCAGGAACGCCGCGCCCATCAGCGCCGCCACCGGGAGCAGCGCGCGGTGCGCGGCGCCCACCAGCATGCGGGCCGCGTGCGGCACCATCAGGCCGACGAAGCCGATGGCCCCGCTGTACGCGACGAGCGCGCCCGTCAGGAGCGAGGCGAGGACGAAGACGCCCGCCCGGAACCGGGCCGTGTCCAGGCCGAGGACCGTCGCGCCCTCGTCGCCGACGAGGAGCAGGTCGAGCGGGCGGGCCAGGGCCATGAGCAGCGCCGTGCCGATCACCAGGGCGGTCAGGGGCAGCGCGAGCATGTCCCAGCGGGCGCTGCCGAGGCCGCCGAGCGTCCAGTACAGGACCTCCTTGAGGTGGTCCGCGCGCTCCGCCGTCACCAGGATCAGGCTGGTGAGCGCGGACAGGATGTACGAGACGGCGACGCCCGCGAGGATCAGGCGCCCGGTGGCCACTCCCCCGCCGCCGGTGCGGGCGAGCGCGTACACGACGACCAGCGTCAGGAACGCGCCCACGAACGCGGCGGCCGGGATCGTCACCGTCGTCGCGAGCGCCGTGCCGACGCCGAAGGTGCCGCCCAGGACGATCGCGCCGACCGCGCCGACGGACGCGCCCGAGGAGACGCCGAGCAGGAACGGGTCGGCGAGGGGGTTGCGGACCAGGGCCTGGAGGGTGGCGCCGATGACCGCGAGGCCGGCGCCGACGGCCGCGCCGAGCAGGACTCGGGGGAGGCGGACGTCCAGGACGATGGTGCGGTACGGGGACGGGCCTGTGGCCTTGCCCGTGAGGATGTCGAGCACCTCGGCGGGTGGGATCTTGACTGAGCCGTAGGTCAGCGCGGCGATGCCTGCGGCCGCGAGGGCGATGGTGAGGGTGGCCATGACTGTGGCGTAGCGGAGGGTGCGGGTGGGTGGGGCCTCGCGGGTGCGCCCCTGGCCCGCCCCTTCCCGAACCAGGGGGCCAGCCCCCTGGCACCCCCGTTCATCGCGCTTCGCGCTCGTCCTCAAACGCCGGACGGGCTGCATTAGAGCTGCTCCGACAGCTTCTTCACCGCCGCCGGTGCCCTGACCCCGAGGACCACGTCCGACAGGGGCAGGACCGCGAAGCGCTTGTTCTTGATGGCGGGGACGTCGCGCAGGGCCGGGTCGGTCAGGAGGCGCTTCTTCTTCTGGGCGACCGTCGTCGCGCCGTAGTCGTAGATGAGGATGACGTCGGGGCGGCGGTCGACCACCGTTTCCCAGGAGGCGTCGCCGAAGGACTTGTCGAGGTCGGACATGACGTTGCGGGCGCCCGCGCGCTCGATGATCTCGTTGCCGATGCCGCGGCCGCCCGCGGTGAACGCGGTCTTGTCGCCGCTGTCGTAGACGAAGACGGACGGGCGCTTGCGGTCCTTGGCGGCCTTGGACTTCTCGGCGGCCAGGGTGGCCTTCGCCGCGCGCACCCAGCGCTCGGCGCGGTCGCGGACGCCGAAGGTGGCGCCGGTCTCGCGCACCTCGCGGTAGAGGTCGTCCATCGTGACGGGCTTCTTGGCGCAGCCCTCGACGTTGAGGCGGGTGTTGATCCCGGACTTGGCGAGGGCGTCCCGGCTGCGGCCGTCGCTCGCGTTGAAGGCGCTGGCGTAGCCGCCGTACACGAAGTCGGGGTTCGCGGCGAGCAGCTGCTCGTACGAGGGGTACTCCTTGGCGAGCACCGGGCGCGACGCGTACGCCTTCGCGTACTTCGGGAGGACCTTGTCGTCGAGGTAGGCGGTGCCCGCGATGCGGTCCTTCAGGCCCAGTTCGAGGAGGATCTCCGTGGCGTGCTGGTTCATGGGGACGGCGCGCTCGGGCGGTGCCTTGTACGTCGTCCGCACACCGCAGTTGGTGACGGTGTACGGGAATCCGGCGGCCTTGGGCGCGGGTTTGCCGGAGTCCTTGTCCGAGTCGGACGCCGAGCAGGCGGTGAGCGGCAGCAGGATCGCCGCCGCGGCGAGCAGCACGCGGGTGCGCATGGGTGCGGGCCTCCTCAGGGGATTTCCGCGTCCCCTGTGCGAAGTGGGCGTGGGGCGGCAGGTCAGTTCCTGGCTGGCGGGCACGCGTGCCCGGTCACAGTGGCGGGACCGCGCCGGATTCGCACCGGCTTCCTGGGTCCTGCCGCCTCAAAGGTCGGCTTCAGTATGCCTGGACGACCTGGACGTCCTCCTCGGTGACCTCGCCGTCCACGATGCGGAAGGAGCGGAACTGGAAGGGTCCCGCGTCGTCGGCGTCGGCGGTCGAGACGAGGACGTAGTGGGCGCCCGGCTCGTTGGCGTAACTGATGTCGGTGCGGGAGGGGTAGGCCTCCGTGGCCGTGTGCGAGTGGTAGATCACGACCGGCTCCTCGTCGCGGTCGTCGAGCTCGCGGTAGAGCTTGAGCAGGTCGGCGGAGTCGAACTCGTAGAACGTGGGCGAGCGGGCCGCGTTCAGCATCGGGACGAACCGCTCGGGGCGGTCACTGCCCGCCGGGCCCGCGACGACGCCGCACGCCTCGTCGGGGTGGTCCTTGCGCGCGTGCGCCACGATCTGGTCGTGCAGGGCCTGGGTGATGGTCAGCATGCCGGCCAGGATATGCAGCCCAGGCGTACGAAGGGGCCGCCGCGTACCAGCATGTGGTACGTGACGGCCCGCATCGTGGGCAAGTGCCCGGAGGTCAGTCCTTGGTGACCGGGGTGGCGGACTCGACGGCGGGGCCGCCGTGCTCGCGCTTCTTGAAGGCAGCCGCCTCCGGGTTGCGGCTCTTCAGGACCAGGTAGGACACGCACAGGATGGCGGCCCAGATCGGGGCGCAGTACAGGGAGATCCGCGCGTCCTTGTCGATGCCCATCATCACGATGACCATGGCGATGAAGGCGAGCGCGAACCAGCTGGTGTACGGGGCGCCCGGGGCGCGGAACGTGGACTGGGGCAGGATGCCCGCGTCGGCCTTGCGGCGGTAGTTGATCTGGGAGACCAGGATCATGATCCAGGCCCACATGCCGGAGATGGTGGCGAAGGAGACGACGTAGTTGAACGCCTCGCCGGGCCACTGGTAGTTGATCCACACGCCGACGAGCATCAGCGCGGCGGACGCGGTGGTGCCGACGAGCGGCAGGCCGTTCTTGGTGAGCTTGGTGAAGAACTTCGGGCCCTGGCCGTTGAGCGCGAGGTCGCGCAGCATGCGGCCGGTGGAGTACATGCCCGAGTTGCAGGAGGAGAGCGCGGCGGTCAGGACCACGAAGTTCACGATCGCGGCACCGATGCCGAGGCCCATCTTCTCGAAGGCGGCGACGAACGGGGAGACGCCGGGCTGGAAGGCCGTCCACGGCACGACCGAGAGGATCATGATCAGGGCGCCGACGTAGAAGACGGCGATGCGCCACGGCACGGTGTTGATCGCCTTGGGCAGGGTCTTCTTCGGGTCCTTGGACTCACCCGCGGTGACGCCGACCAGCTCCACGGCCAGGAAGGCGAACATCACGATCTGGAGGGTCATCAGCGTGTTGCCGATGCCGTTGGGGAAGAAGCCGCCGTTGTCCCACAGGTGCGACACGGACGCGGTGTCACCGGCGTCGGAGAAGCCGATGGTGAGGATGCCGGCGCAGATCAGAATCATGCCGATGATGGCGGTGACCTTGACCATGGAGAACCAGAACTCCAGCTCGCCGAAGAGCTTCACGGAGATCAGGTTGGCGCCGTACAGGATGACGGTGAAGATCAGCGCGTAGGCCCATTGGGGAATGGAGCCATGGGTCCAGTACTGCATGTACTGGGCGGCCGCGGTGACTTCCGTGATGCCCGTGACGACCCAGAAGAGCCAGTACGTCCAGCCGGTCACGAACCCGAAGAAGGGGCCCACGAACTCGCGCGCGTACTCGGAGAACGAGCCCGAGACGGGCCGGTACATGAGGAGCTCGCCGAGCGCCCGCATGATGAAGAAGATCACGAGGCCCGCGATCGCGTACGCGAGGATGAGGCTCGGGCCCGCCTTGTGAATGGCCTTGCCCGCGCCGAGGAACAGGCCGGTGCCGATGGCACCGCCGATCGCGATCATCTGGATCTGCCGGGCGCCGAGCCCGCGCTGATAACCCTCGTTGTCGCCGGACGGGCCTGCTGAACCAGCCGCCGCGGCCTCGTTGCCGACTCGCTCGTCGCCGTGTTCTTCGACCTGCACTGAGGTCATGGTGACGCCTTTCTCCATGCTGATCCGCGCCGCGAACTGCGGTTTCGCCGCGGACCAGGTCGTGATCCCCCGGATGGTGATGGAGTGCCGCCGACGGTCTGTCGGCCCCTGGCGCCCTCGGTGAACATGGGTGGCGTCACCGAGCGGTCGAGAACATTTATCACGACCGTCACAGTGATCGAATGAGCCATCCGTGACCTACGCCACAGGAAGAAGCGGACAAAACGCCCTTCGATCGACATAGCGGGGCATCGAGGTGACCTGATCGTTATCCGGATTTGAGGATCCGCTGAGCGAACGGCCGCGATCTTCAAGCGGGCGTCACGGGAGCGTCAGGAAACCGTCACGCCATCAGCGTCTCGACGAGGGTCTCCTGCAGCCCTCCCAGCCACAGATAGGCCATCACCATCGGCTTGCGCGGATCGGAGTCCGGCAGGCGGTACAGGACCTCGGTGTCGTCCTCGTCGGTCACCTCGAGCCGGGTGCCGATCGCGAGCCGCAGGTCGTTGAGCGCGCCGAGCCAGCGCCGCGAGTCGTCGGCCGACAGCTTCAGGACGGCGCCGCCCTCGCCCGCCACCGTCAGGGCGTCGAGCGAGCGGACGACCGCGAGGGCGTCGTCGCGCTTGCGGGCCCGCAGGTCGTTCTCGGTGAAGCGGCGGAACTCCGCGGAGTACGCCCGCAGTTCCTCCGCGTCGCCGCCCTCGCTGCCGGGGCCGCCGTACGCGTCCGGGAGCAGGCGCATCAGCACCGGGTCGGCGGGCGGCTCGCTCGGACCCTCGGCGAACAGCTCGGCGAAGGGGTCGCCGTCGGCGCCCGCCGGCTCGTCGCCCGGGCCGATCAGCTCCAGGAGCTGCACGGCGAGCGAGCGGATGATCGAGATCTCGACCTCGTCGAGCGCGACGGCCGCGCCGCCCCCGGGGATCGGTTCAAAGTGTCCTGGCATCAGTCGCGTCGCTACTTCCGGTCCTGCTGAAGGGTGGCCCACAGTCCATAGCCGTGCATCGCCTGCACGTCGCGCTCCATCTCCTCGCGGGTACCCGCGGAGACGACGGCCCGGCCCTTGTGGTGCACGTCGAGCATCAGCTTCGTGGCCTTGTCCTTCGAGTAGCCGAAGTACGTCTGGAAGACATAGGTCACGTAGCTCATCAAGTTGACCGGGTCGTTGTGCACGAGCGTGATCCAGGGAACGTCCGGCTCGGGGACCGCGAAGGTCTCCTCTTCCGCGTCCGGGCGTGTGATCTCTACAGGAGCCGCGCTACTCACCCGTCCCATGCTGCCACCCGCAAGGGCCCACCGCACAAACGGGCCCCTGAAATCGTCAGAGTGACGAGATGCGGGTAGCATCCTCCTATGAACTCTGGGGAGCATGACCTGGGGCTGCCGGTCGACGTGCCGTCGACCGCGCTCTTCACGGATCACTACGAGTTGACGATGCTGCAGGGCACCCTCAAGTCGGGCGCCGCGCACCGGCGGTCCGTGTTCGAGGTCTTCACACGCAGACTGCCCGAGGGCCGCCGCTACGGCGTGGTCGGCGGCACCGGGCGGGTCCTGGACGCCGTCGAGAACTTCCGCTTCGACGCCGACGTCCTCGCCTTCCTGCGCGAGCGCCGCGTCGTGGACGAGCCGACCCTCCAGTGGCTGGCCTCGTACCGCTTCAGCGGGGACATCTGGGGCTACCCGGAGGGCGAGGTGTACTTCCCGGGCTCGCCGATCCTGCGGGTCGAGGGCACCTTCGCGGAGTGCGTGCTCCTGGAGACCGTGATCCTGTCGATCCTCAACCACGACTCGGCGATCGCCGCCGCCGCGTCCCGCATGGCCTCCGCCGCGGGCGGCCGGCCGCTGATCGAGATGGGCGCGCGCCGCACCCACGAGCTCGCGGCGGTGGCCGCGTCCCGCGCCGCGTACGTCGGCGGCTTCACCACCACCTCGGACCTCGCCGCGGGCTTCCGCTACGGCATCCCGACCGTCGGCACCTCCGCCCACTCCTTCACCCTCGTGCACGACAGCGAGCGCGACGCCTTCCGCGCGCAGGTGGACTCGCTCGGGCGCGGCACGACGCTGCTCGTCGACACCTATGACGTGGGCGAGGCGGTCCGCATGGCCGTGGAGATCGCCGGGCCCGAGCTCGGCGCCGTCCGCATCGACTCCGGCGACCTGCTGCTCGTCGCGCACCGGGTGCGCAAGGAGCTGGACGAGCTCGGCGCCCCGAACACCAAGATCGTGGTCACCTCCGACCTCGACGAGTACGCCATCGCCTCGCTCGCGGCGGCGCCCGTGGACGCGTACGGCGTGGGCACCCAGCTGGTCACCGGGTCCGGGCACCCCACCTGCTCCATGGTCTACAAGCTGGTGGCCCGCGCCCGCTCCGCCGGCCCCAAGGCCCCGCTCGAACCCGTCGCGAAGAAGTCCCTCGGCGGCAAGTCCTCGCTCGGCGGCCGCAAGTGGGCCGCGCGCCGCGTGGACGCCCACGGGGTGGCCGAGGCCGAGGTCGTCGGCACCGGACCCGTGCCCTCCGCCCTCGCCGACAAGCAGCTGCACGTCGAGCTCGTCAAGGGCGGCGAGGTCGTCGCCCGCGAGCCCCTCGACACGGTCCGTGAGCGGCACGCGGCCGCGCGGGCGCGGCTTCCGCTGTCCGCGACGCAGCTGTCGCGCGGTGAGGCGGTGATCCCGACGGAGTTCGTGTGAGTGCCCCGGTGAGTGCGCCAAGTGCCCTCTCCCGCAACGCACTTGAAGTCTCTACGCTCGGTTCATCACGCTAACGAAGGACATCCGCCATGCGCCGCGCCCTGATTGTCGTCGACGTGCAGAACGACTTCTGCGAGGGGGGCAGCCTCGCCGTCGCGGGCGGCGCGGACGTGGCCGCCGCCGTCACCGAGCTCATCGGCCAGACCTCCGCCTGCTACCGCCACGTCGTGGCCACCCGTGACCACCACGTCGACCCCGGTGACCACTTCTCCGACCACCCCGACTACGTCGACTCCTGGCCGCCGCACTGCGTGGCCGGCACCGAGGGCGTCGGCTTCCATCCGAACTTCGCCCCCGCCGTCGCCTCCGGCGCCGTCGACGCCGTCTTCGACAAGGGTGCGCACACCGCCGCGTACAGCGGTTTCGAGGGGGTCGACGAGAACGGGACGCCGCTGGCGCAGTGGCTGCGGGAGCGGCAGGTGCGGGAGGTCGACGTCGTCGGGATCGCCACCGATCACTGTGTGCGGGCCACGGCGCTCGATGCGGTGCGGGAGGGGTTTCGGACCCATGTGCTGCTCGATCTCACGGCCGGGGTGGCGGTGGAGACGACGCAGCGGGCGATTGACGCGTTGCGGGAGGCGGGGGTGGAACTGACGGGCAAGCCGGTGGTGTGACCTCGCGGTGCGCCCCAGACCCGCCCCTTTACCCAAAACCAGGGGGGCTCCGCCC
>NZ_JBHYJH010000251.1:0-10164 GCF_042740445.1 Streptomyces sp. NPDC059003
TCGCGGGGCGCCCCAGGCCCGCCCCTTCACCGAAACCAGGGGCTGCCGCCCCTGGGACCCCGCTTGTCGGCGCTGCGCGCCTCGCCCTCAAACGCCGGGCGGGCTGGATTTTCGCGTGCAGGCTATTTCGTACGCTGGGGTCATGGGGAAAGCCGACGGGCCCATGGGGGTTGCTACCGCTCTGGTGCGGTCTGCGTTTTTGGTGAATGCCGTGTATGCCGAGTGCAGCCGGGAGTACGGGCTCACCGCTCAGCAGGGGCAGCTGTTGTGCGTGCTGATGGCGCAGCCGTACGGGATGAGTGAGCTCGGGGCGGCGCTCGGGCTCGCCAAGTCGAGTCTGACGGGGCTCGTCGACCGCACCGCCCGGCGCGGGCTCGTGCGCCGGGAGCCGGACCCGGTCGACGGGCGGGCCGTGCGGGTGGCGCTCACCGACGAGGGGGGCGAGCTCGTGGAGGAGTTCTACGCCGCCACCTGCCGGCGCATGGACCAGCTGCCGCTCGGCTTCAGCGAGGCCGAGCGGGGGCAGCTCGTCGCACTCCTCGGGCGGCTCGTCCTCGAAAACGAAGTGCCGGTGGTTTTCGGGGACGACGGCGCGGTCGGTTAGTTCTGCGTGGTCGGGGGCTCGGTGTTGAAGAGGGTCGCGAAGCGTTCCGTGAACAGGGTCGCGCCCTTGTACTCCGCCACCGCCTGCGCGGGGAGTATCTGCGCGCCGTCCTCCGTCGGCAGCTGGCCGACCCCGCCCGACGGGCCCAGCGGGAGCAGCACCGCGGGAACGGGGGAGGGGCGGTAGGTCGCCGTGGGGGTCTCGCCGCGCGTCTGGGCGAGGATGTTCTGGGCCACCACTTCCGCGTGCTGCATCGCGTGGCCGGCCATCTTCGCCTCGGCCAGGTCCGTGATGTCGCCGAGTGCGTACACGTGGTCGTGGCCCTGGACGGTGAGGTGCTCGGTCACCCGGACCCGGCCCTCGGCGGTCCGCGTGGTGAGCCTGCCGTCGCTCAGGTAGTCGCCGTTGGTCACCACCCCGTAGCAGCGGAACCAGATGTCGGCCGTCAGCTCGCTCCCGTCGCCGCCCGCCGTGGCCACCGTGAACGTCTTCGCCTGACCGGGGTCGCCGGGCGGCTCCTCGCTCAGCCGCGTCGACAGGCGCAGCTCCACGCCGAGGCCGGTCAGCTGGCGGTGCAGTTCCTCGCGCAGGGCCGGCTCGAAGCCCGGCAGGAGTTCGGGCGCCGGGTCGACGATCGTGACGTGCTTGTCGGGCCAGACCGCCTTGATCTCGCCGGACAGTTCGAGGCCGACCGGGCCCGCGCCGACGATCAGCACCCGCTGTGCGCCCGCGAGGTCCTCGTGGGTGGCGTGCAGGCGCGCCAGCGCCTCGTCGGCGACGTCGGTGTCCGTCTTGGCCGGGTACGGGTAGCCGGAGCCGGACGCGAGGACGATGTGGTCGGCGTCGACGCGGGCGCCGGACGCGAGGGTCACGCCGGACGCGTCGACCGACGCCGCGTACTCCCGTACGACCCGGCCGCGGCGGAGCAGTCCGTCGTACGGGAAGAAGATGTTGGCCGCCCAGTCCGGCCGGACCAGGGCGCGCAGGGATCCGGCCGCGTGCACGAAGGCGTCCTTCGGCTCGATGAGGACGACGTCCGTGTGCTCGTCGAGCGCCTTGGCGACCGCGGCGCCGCCGTAGCCCCCGCCGATGACCGCGACAGTCTTGCTCATGGGTGTTCGCTCCCCCGTGGTCGTGCGCGTTCCCCGCGCATTTAGTTCGTACCACGAACTGTAATAGTTCGTGGTACGAACTTCAATGCGATGTGACGGTGCTCACCGCGGCGCCTACTTCAGGCCGTTGTCGAGCGCCGTCATGAGCGTGCCGGTGGGGGTGTCGCCCGACATTTCCCAGACCATGCCGCCGAGCAGGCCCTTCGACTTGATCCACTGGGTCTTCTTACCGATCGACCAGGTGTCGTCGAAGCTCCACCACTGGCCGTTGTTGCCGGTGTAGCCGTAGGTGGAGATGGACTGTTCGTCGTGGTACACGGTCATGTTCGGGACGTTGGTGATCAGGTTGTGGTAGCCCCTGGTGCCCGCCTCCTCCGGGAACTGGCCGGGGGCCGCGCCGTTCGCCGACTGCCACTCGCCCTTGACGCCGCCGTCGGCGACCTCCTTCCAGCCGCGGCCGTAGAACGGGAAGCCGACGGTGAGCTTGCGCGGGTTGACCCCGGCGTCCAGATAGGTCTGGACCGCCTTCTCGATGCTGAAGTCGAACGAGTAGGGGTCCTGGGCGTCGCGGTGCAGATTGGCCTGGTGGCCGGTGCGCTTGGGCTCCCAGGAGTTGTCGCTCCCGGCGCCGTGGAAGTCGTAGCCCTGGACGTTGGCGAAGTCCAGGTACTCGAAGATCTTCTTGATGTCCCAGCCCGCTTCGATCTTCGCCGGGTCGGCCGGGGTGAACGCGGTCAGGAGCTTGTGGCTGCCGCCGGTCGCGTCCAGCTGCTTGCGGAACTCGGCGAGCAGGGCGGTCAGGTTGTTCTTGTCGGCTGCGCCGTAGTGGTTGCCGGGGTGGCCCTCGGAGCCCGGCCACTCCCAGTCGATGTCGATGCCGTCGAAGACGCCGGCGCCGGTGCCGGGGCCGCCCGCGCCGTTGTAGACCGGCAGGTTGCCCTTGATCCACACGTCCACGCAGGACTTGACGAACTTCTCGCGGGAGGCCGGGGTGGCCGCCGCGTCGGCGAAGAACTTCGAGAACGTCCAGCCGCCGAGCGACACCACGACCTTCAGGTGCGGGTGCTTGGCCTTGAGCTTCTTCAGCTGGTTGAAGTTGCCGCGCAGCTTGCCCCAGCCGTCGTCGGCTACGCCGTCCACCGACTGGGCGGCGGAGAAGGCGCGTCCGTAGTCCGCCTCGGCGTCGCCCGCGCCGGTGCCCTCGTCCGGGTCCTGCGGGTTGCCGGAGACGCCCTTGACCACTCCGGCGAGGCAGGTGTGGTTGACCGGATCGACGTTCTCGAAGGCGTAGTTGATGACGTCGAGCTTGGCCGCCTGGCCGGACGTGTCGAGGTTCTTCACGAAGTGCTGGCGGCCGTAGATGCCCCACTGCGCGAAGTAGCCGACCTTGAGGTGGTTGCCGGGTCCGGCCGAGTCGTCCGTCGTGACGCTCACGGCGTTGGAGGCGGGCGACTCGTTGTCGGCCGTGTCACGGGCCTTCACCGTGAAGGTGTAGGCGGTGGCGGGCGTCAGGCCCTCGACGGTCGCGGTGGTCGCCGACGCGGGGACCGTCTTCGCGAGCGCGGTGCCGCGGTAGATGTCGTACGCCGCCACGGCCACGTTGTCCGTGGACTTCTCCCAGGCCAGGGCCGCCGAGACCTGGGTCTTGCCGGTGGCGCGCAGGTTGCCGGGCGCGGTCGGCGGGGTCGGGTCGGTCGACGGGTCGACGGTCGTCGCGGTGACCGGCGGGCTCTCGGGGCTGGTGTTGCCGCGCCGGTCCTTGGCGCGGACGGTGAACGTGTAGCGGGTGGCCGGGGTCAGGTCCGCGACGGTCGCGCTGTTCGTCGCCGAGGTCGCGACCACGGAGCCGCCGCTGAGCACCTCGTACGTCGTGACCGGGTAGTCGCCCGCCCCGGCCGGGGGCCAGGTCAGGGAGATCGTGCGGGACGTGGCGGTGGTGACCGTCGGGGTGCCGGGCGCGGTCGGGGGCTTGTCGGGCGTGCCGTCGCACTTGTCGCCGTTGATCGTGCAGCCCGTCGGCGTGCCGAGCGGCCCGTTCGCCCTGAAGAAGTAGCTGTACGGCTCGGTGGTGCCGCCCGCCGGGACCCGGCCGTTGTAGTACGCGTTCTTCACGGTGACATGGCTGCCCGAGACGGTCGCCTCGCCGTGGGTGTGGCCGCTGACGGTGACGCCGGGCGGCAGGTCGAACTCCAGGGTCCAGCTGGTGGACGCGGTCGAGCCGCTGTTGCGGACCACGTACTTGCCCTGCCAGGACGAGCCGCTGCCCTCGGTGCTGAAGGCCGCGGTGAGGGTGCCGGCCGCGTGCGCGGGGGCCGCGGTGAGGGCGGTGAGCAGGGACAGGGGGAGCAGCAGGGCGACGAGCAGCGCGGCGGTCCTGCCGCGCGTGGCTGTGGTCGCTCTTCGTAAGACTCCGGGGGTTTTCCTGGTTCCTCTTCCTGTGGGGGTCATGGCTCTCCGTACGACGGTTAGGCGTACATGACAACTCTCGACCGTACTAGGTCTGGACCAATCCCCACACCCTTGCCGCGCGCCGGATGCGGAAACGCGTCAGGCACAATCAGCGCTATGACGAGCGACCCGCAGCCCACCCCGGCGGAGCAGGACCCGGCCTACAAGGACCGCGTCTACCGGTCCCACGCAGCCATCGCCGGCGGCGTCATGCTGCTCGCGATCGGCGCCTGGCTGGGCATCGACGCGCTGATCCGGGGCGAGGGGCGCACCCCCTGGGTGGCCCTCGCCGGACTGCTCTTCGCCGTGCCGCTCGTCGTCGCCTACACCGTGCGGCCCGCCGTGTACGCGAGCGAGGACCGGCTGCGCATCCGCAACCCCTTCCGCACGATCACGCTCCCCTGGGGCGCGATCTCCGGCCTGCGCTCCGGGTACTCGAACGAGGCCTTCACGCAGGACGGCACCAAGTTCCAGCTGTGGGCCATCCCCGTCTCGCTGCGCGGCCGCAAGAAGGCGGCGCGGCGCCACGCCCAGCAGGTCGCGTCCGACGACCCCGTCGCGACCCGGGTCCGCCCCGGCGCCCCGGGCGCGTTCCCCGACGGCACGCGCGCGGCCGGCGACCAGGCCATGGACGACCTGAGGGAGATCGCCGAGCGGCGCGAGGGCGCGAAGTCGGCCCAGGGCGAGCCGGTGGTCCGGTGGGCCTACGAGGTCCTCGCGCCGTGCGCCGCCGGGGCCGTCCTGCTCGCCGTGCTGCTGGGGACCGGCTGACCCTCCGGCCCTTGCGGGCCCCGGCTCACACCAGCTCCGGCATCTCGCCCTCCGTCGTCGACAGGTCGATCACCGCGAACGCCGCGCCCTGCTGGTCCGACACCGCGGCGAAGCGGCCGAACGGGCTGCTCATCGGGCCGAAGTTCAGCCGCCCGCCGAGCCGTTGGACGGTGGCCACCGCCGCGTCGCAGTCGTCGACGCCGAAGTACACGCTGATGTGCGGCGGCACCTCCGCCGGGACCTCCGGGCCCATCTTCATGCGCCCGAGCGCGGGCGCGCCGCCCACCTGCCACACCTGGTAGTCGATGTGCTCGTCCACCATCCGCTTCGCCTCGAAGGGGAAGACCGAGGTGAAGAAGGCGTCGGCCTTCGCCACGTCACGCGTGTTGACCTCCGCCCAGCAGAAGGCGCCCGGCGCGTTCCGCTTCTCGAAGCCGCGGTGGCTGCCCGCCTGCCAGGCGCTGAAGTACACGCCGCTCGGGTCCTGCGCCGTGACCATCGTGCCGAAGTCGGCGACCTGCATCGGCTCCATCAGGAGGGTGCCGCCGCCCGTACGGATCCTCGCCGCCGTCGCCTCGATGTCCGGCGCGGTGAAGTAGAGGTTCCAGGCCGGCGGCTGCCCCGCCATGTCCGGCATCTGCGGCGACACGGCGGCCACGGCGGCCCCGTCGGCCCCGCCCACGTATGCCTGCGTGTAGCCGCCGAACTCCGGTGCGCCCTCGACGAACGTCCAGCCGAACAGCTCGCCGTAGAAGTCCTTGGCCGCGCCCACGTCGGGGAACATCACGTCCGCCCAGCACGGCTCGCCCTCAGCGTGTTCGACCTGATCGGTCATGACGGTTCGACCTCCCCGCCCCCTGAGCCGATGGTTCTCGTCTTTCACGGTAGGCGGCGGTGGCGCGGCCCGCCTCCCGGGGAGCCGGCGCGCGGTGGCCGGACACGGGGTTCAGCCGTGCCCGGCCGGTGCGGCGCCCGCGCAAGGGGGGTGAGCGGGGCGCCCGTGGCCGACGGCTCCCGCTGGGGGGCTGGGGAACCACCGGACAGTGCTTCCATAGTGAGGCATGCGCGTTCGAATGCGGTGCCCGGGGGACGCAGGGTGACCCAACTCTCCATCAACCGGCCCGGGTTCAGCGGGTCACGGCGGTCCGAGCCACACCAGGAGCATGTGCCCGCCGAACGCCGCCGACGTCAGCGCCGCGCCCGCGACGACCGCGAGGGCCACCCGCGCGCGGGCCCGCGCGAGCGCGAGCGCCACCGGAAGCAGCAGCGGGAAGCCCGGCAGCAGGAACCGGGCCCGGGGGAAGTACACCCCGCTGGAGCCGAGCACGATCGCGAGCAGCAGCCCCGTGAACACCAGGAGCGGCAGCGGCTGTTCGCGCCCGGCGACCGACAGGACGTACAGGACGACCGCCCCGAGCAGCACGAGCGTCACCATCACCAGGAACAGCTGCGGACGCTCCACCAGGAACAGGCTCTTCATCCAGCGGAGCGTCCCGATCCCGCCGTCCCACTCGTTGTGCCACCACTTCTGTACGGCGAAGTACCCGTCCCAGCGGCCGAGTCGGGCCCCCACCCACCCCACGTACGCCAGCCAGCCGAGCGGCGCGAGCACGGCGCCCACGAGGGTGCGGGCGGCGAAGCGGCGGCGCAGGGCGAGGGCGGCCGTCACACAGACCGCCGCCGCGAGCGCGATGCCCGTGGGACGCGTCAGACCCGCGAGCGCGGCGAGCGCGCCCGCCGTCACCCAGCGGCCGGTGAGCACGGCGTACAGGGACCACGCGGCGAGCGCCGTGAACAGTGACTCCGTGTAGCCCATCCACTGCACCAGGGAGACCGGCAGGCAGGCCCACAGCGCCACCAGGAGCACCCCCGCCCGGCGCCCGTGCAGCCGGTCGCCGACCTTGAAGACGCCCCACGCCGCGGCGAACGAGCACCCGAACGCGATTGCCAGGCCCACCGCGCCGCGCGGCTCCGGAAGCACCGTCTCGCCCGCCCTGATCAGCAGCGGGTACAGCGGGAAGAAGGCCAGGTTGTTCGCGTCGAAGGTGTGGCCGAGCGTCTCCGCGTACCCGTGCTCGGCGATCTTCAAGTACCAGTCGCAGTCCCAGGACTCGGCGAGCAGATGCCACAGGCCGCGGTGCTCGCGGCGCGCCCACACGGCGAGGACGACGAGGCCGAGCACGCGGATCGCCGCGTAGGTCAGGAGCGCGGGCGCCGCGTGCCGCAGCGCGTCGCCCGCGCGCGCCCGCAGGCCCCGCGGCAGGCGCGGGGACGTACGGGAGCGGCGCGACGGGGGTACGCGGGTCGGCGCGGCGGTCAGCGAGGGCAGGGAGGAGAGGGGGCGTCCGTGCGGCACTGCGGCTCCCGGTACGTGAAGGTGCGCTACCGGTCGACCCTCCCTGGGGGGACCGGCAGCGCACCGGGAAGCTGCGTCAGTTGCCGCACGGGAACCACCCGAACGGGTGGTCTGCCGCGGCTGTCACGTCAGCCGCGGGCGGAGCGCCGGGTCAGATGCCCGCGGCCGCCGCGAAGTCCCGCTTCAGGGCGGCGAGGAGCTCCGCCGCGCGCGCGTGCGCCGACGGCAGCGCGGACC
This sequence comes from Streptomyces sp. NPDC059003, assembly GCF_042740445.1. Classification (NCBI taxonomy): domain Bacteria; kingdom Bacillati; phylum Actinomycetota; class Actinomycetes; order Kitasatosporales; family Streptomycetaceae; genus Streptomyces; species Streptomyces sp. NPDC059003. Next base: position 7,529 of record NZ_JBHYJH010000251.1, read on the forward strand.
GGTCCGCGACCGGCACCACGACCTCCAGGTAGCACTTCAGCTTGGGCTCGGTGCCGCTCGGCCGCACGATGACGCGGGCGCCGTCGAGCGTGTACCGCAGGCCGTCCGTGGGCGGCAGCGACTCCGTCCCCTGCGTGAGGTCCTCGGCGCGGGTCACGGGCAGGCCCGCGAGCCCGGTCGGCGGCTGCTCGCGGAGCCTGCGCATCGCGTCCGCGATCAGCGACAGGTCCTCCACGCGCACCGACAGCTGGTCCGTGGCGTGCAGACCGTGCTCGACGGCGAGGTCGTCCAGGAGGTCGAGGAGCGTGCGCCCCTCCTCCTTCAGGCCGGACGCCAGCTCCGTGATCAGCAGGGCGGCGGTGATGCCGTCCTTGTCGCGTACGCCCTCGGGGTCGACGCAGTAGCCGAGCGCCTCCTCGTACCCGTACCGCAGGCCGTCCACGCGGGCGATCCACTTGAAGCCGGTCAGCGTCTCCTCGTACCCGAGACCCGCCGTCCGTGCGATCCGGCCGAGCAGCGACGACGACACGATCGACTCGGCGAACACGCCGCTGGCCCCGCGCCGCACCAGGTGGGCGGCGAGCAGCGCGCCGACCTCGTCGCCGCGCAGCATCCGCCACTCGGTCCGCTCGGCGTCGGTGGGGACGGCCACCGCGCAGCGGTCCGCGTCCGGGTCGTTGGCGATCACCAGGTCGGGCCGTGCCTCGCGGGCCGTGGCGAACGCCAGGTCCATGGCGCCCGGCTCCTCCGGGTTGGGGAACGCCACCGTCGGGAAGTCCGGGTCCGGCTCGGCCTGCTCGGCCACGAGCACCGGCTCCGGGAACCCGGCCCGGGCGAACGCCGCGAGCAGGACGTCCTTGCCGACGCCGTGCATGGCCGTGTAGACGGCGCGGGCGGTGCGGGGGGAGCCGTGGGCCAGGACGGCGTCCGTACGCGCCAGATAGGCCTCCAGGACGCCCTCGTCGAGGACTTCCCAACCGCTCTCGGGCCGCGGCACGTCGTGCAGGCTGCGGATGGCGTCGATCTCGGCCGCGATCTCCCCGTCCGCGGGCGGCACGATCTGCGAGCCGTCGCCCAGGTAGACCTTGTAGCCGTTGTCGCGCGGCGGGTTGTGGCTCGCGGTGACCTCGACGCCCGCGACGGCGCCCAGGTGCCGTATGGCGAAGGCGAGGACCGGCGTGGGCAGCGGGCGCGGCAGGACGGCGGCGCGCAGCCCGGCCCCCGTCATCACGGCGGCCGTGTCCCGCGCGAAGTCCGCCGACTTGTAGCGCGCGTCGTACCCGATGACCACGAGGCCGTCCTCGTGCCCCTTGGCCTTCAGATACGCGGCCAGGCCGGCCGCGGCGCGGATCACCACCGAGCGGTTCATCCGCATCGGCCCCGCGCCCAGCTCACCGCGGAGCCCCGCGGTGCCGAACTGGAGGGTGCCGCCGAACCGCTCCGCGAGGTCCGCGGCGACGGCCGGGTCGTCCGCGGCCGCGACGAGCTTCGCGAGCTCCTCGCGCGTCTCGGCGTCCGGGTCCTCGTCGAGCCAGGCCTTGGCCCGGGCGACGATCTCTCCGTTGTCCTGCACGTGGGATCAGCCTCTCGCTTCTGTGGTGTCCGTGTCCGTCTGCCGGCCTGTCGCCGTGTCGGCGCCGCCGTCAGAGGCGGCCGAGTACCTTGCCGAGGAGCTCGCCCATGCGGGTCGCGGAGTCGCGGCCGGCCTGGAGGACCTCTTCGTGGTTCAGCGGCTCGCCGGTCATGCCCGCGGCGAGGTTGGTCACCAGGGAGATGCCGAGCACCTCGGCGCCCGCCTCACGCGCGGCGATGGCCTCCAGGACCGTCGACATGCCGACGAGGTCCGCGCCGATGGTGCGGGCCATGCGGATCTCGGCGGGCGTCTCGTAGTGCGGGCCGGGGAACTGCGCGTACACGCCCTCTTCGAGGGTCGGGTCGACCTCCTTGCACAGCGCGCGCAGGCGCGGCGAGTACAGGTCCGTGAGGTCCACGAAGTTCGCGCCGACGATCGGGGACGTCGCCGTGAGGTTCAGGTGGTCGCTGATCAGGACCGGCTGGCCCGGGCGCATGCCCTCGCGCAGGCCGCCGCAGCCGTTGGTCAGCACGATGGTCTTGCAGCCGGCGGCGACGGCGGTGCGCACGCCGTGCGCGACGGCGGCGACCCCGCGGCCCTCGTAGTAGTGCGTGCGGCCCAGGAAGACCAGGACGCGCTTGTCGCCGACCTTGAAGGAACGGATCTTGCCGCCGTGGCCCGCCACCGCGGGGGGCGGGAAGCCGGGCAGCTCGGTGACCGGGAACTCGGCCTCGGGTGCGCCGAGGGCGTCCACGGCGGGCGCCCAGCCGGAGCCCATCACGAGGGCGACGTCGTGGGTCTCGGCGCCCGTCAGCTCGCGCAGGCGCGCGGCGGCGGCGTCGGCGGCGGCGTACGGGTCGCCCTGGATGTCGTCCGGAATAACTGAAGCGTTCACGCCGACGAGGGTAGCCGGTTACGCCCTACGCGCGTAGATGACGATGCTCACGGGATGTCGATCGTTGCGTTGTCGTTTCCGACAAGGTGATCGGCGGGCGGCGTTCCTCGCGGGGGGCGCCCCAGACCCGCCCCTTCCCGAACTGGGGCTCCGCCCCAGACCCCGGTC
>NZ_JBHYJH010000252.1:0-10037 GCF_042740445.1 Streptomyces sp. NPDC059003
ACCCCCCTTTTATCCGGCGCTTCGCGCCTCGTCCTCAAACGCCGGACGGGCTGAATTCTCTGAATGGTCAGGCCCTGATGAGGGTCAGGGCCGTGTCGCGGACCTTCGCCATCGTCTGCTCGTCCCGTGCCTCCACGTTCAGGCGCAGCAGCGGCTCCGTGTTGGACGCGCGGACGTTGAACCACCAGTCGGCCGTGGTGACCGTCAGGCCGTCGAGCTCGTCGAGGGTGACGCCGTCCTGGCCCTCGTACGTGGCCTTGATCGCGGCGAGGCGGGCCTTCTGGTCGGCGACCGTGGAGTTGATCTCGCCGGATCCCGCGTAGCGGTCGTACTGCTCCACGAGGGCGGACAGCGGGCCCTCCTGGCCGCCGAGCGCGGCGAGGACGTGCAGGGCGGCCAGCATGCCCGTGTCCGCGTTCCAGAAGTCGCGGAAGTAGTAGTGCGCGGAGTGCTCGCCGCCGAAGATCGCGCCGCTCTTGGCCATCTCCTCCTTGATGAAGGAGTGCCCCACGCGCGTGCGCACGGGCGTGCCGCCGTGCTCGCGGACGACCTCGGGGACCGACCACGACGTGATCAGGTTGTGGATGACCGTGCCCGAGCCGCCGTGCTTGGCGAGCTCCCGGGCCGCGACCAGGGCGGTGATCGCCGACGGGGAGACGGGGGCGCCGCTCTCGTCGACGACGAAGCAGCGGTCGGCGTCACCGTCGAAGGCGATGCCGAGGTCGGCGCCCTCTTCGCGCACGCGCTTCTGCAGGTCGACGATGTTCGCCGGGTCCAGCGGGTTCGCCTCGTGATTCGGGAAGGTGCCGTCGAGCTCGAAGTACATCGGTACGAGGGTGAGCGGGAGGCCGTCGAAGACGGTGGGGACCGTGTGCCCGCCCATGCCGTTGCCCGCGTCGACGACGACCTTCAGGGGGCGGATGGTCGTGAGGTCGACGAGGCCGCGGAGGTGGGCCGCGTAGTCCTTGAGGGTGTCGCGGCGCGTCAGCGTGCCGGGGGTCGCCGCGGGCTCCGGGGCGCCCGTGTCCGACCAGCGCTCGACGAGGGCGCGGATGTCGGCGAGGCCCGTGTCCTGGCCGACCGGGGCGGCGCCCGCGCGGCACATCTTGATGCCGTTGTACTGCGCCGGGTTGTGGGACGCCGTGAACATCGCGCCCGGCAGGTTCAGCGCGCCCGACGCGTAGTACAGCTGGTCCGTCGAGCACAGGCCGATCTCGGTGACGTCGACGCCGCGGGCGGCCGCGCCGCGCGCGAAGGCCCGCGAGAGGCCCGGCGACGAGGGCCGCATGTCATGGCCGACGACGATCGCGTCCGCGCCCGTGACCTGCGCGAACGCCGCGCCGAACAGCTCCGCGAGCGGCTCGTCCCACTGGTCCGGGACCACTCCGCGCACGTCGTACGCCTTCACGATCTGGGACAGATCAGCAGTCACGGCCAGGCCTCTCTCTACGGTCACTTCGGCGGGGCGGTCACTCCGGCGGACCCCAAACTACCTCCAACCACTGACAGCCCGACCCAGGTCAGGGAACAGGTCAGGGAACAGGTCAGGGAAGCATCCAGCCCAGCACCGCCGTGCTCTGCCCCACCACGATCAGACACATCACCAGCAACAGGCCGAGGCTCCACGGCAGCACCTTGCGCAGCACGTCGCCCTCCTTGCCCGCGAGGCCCACGGCCGCGCACGCGATCGTCAGGTTCTGCGGGGAGATCATCTTGCCGAGCACACCGCCGGAGCTGTTGGCGGCGGCGAGGAGTTCGGGCGAGAGCCCCGACTGCTCGGCGGCCGTCACCTGGAGGGAGCCGAACAGCGCGTTCGCGGAGGTGTCGGAGCCGGACACGGCGACGCCGAACCAGCCGAGCACCGGCGAGAGGAAGGCCAGGCCCGCGCCCGCGTCGGCCACGAAGTGCCCGATGGTGGCGGCCTGCCCGGAGAGGTTCATGACGTACGCCAGGGCGAGGACGCTCGTCACCGTGAGGATCGCGAACCGCAGTTCGTGCACGGTCGCCGCCCACTCGCGCGCCGCCACGCGCGCGTGCACGCCGAGCACGGCGGCCGTGCCGAACCCGGCGAGCAGCACGAGGGTGCCGCCGGTCGCCACCAGGGGCAGCGAGAAGACGTTCCCGCCGACGGGTTCGCCCGCGGGGTTGCCGACGTCCAGGAAGGGCCAGTCGAAGGTGCGGGTGGCCTCGGCCAGGAAGTCCTTGACGGGCGGGATCTGGGCGACGGAGAAGACGGCGACGATGAGGGCGTACGGGGCGTAGGCGCGCACCACGTCCGCGCGCGGGTCGTCGTGGTCCAGGTCCTCGCTGCGGGCGCCGGTCAGGACGGCGGCGCGGACGGGCTCGGCGGCCGGTCTGCGCGCCTGCGGCACGGCCACGAGCGCGCCCGCCCCTGCCAGGGCCGCCCCGATGTCGGCGAGTTGGGCGGAGACGTAGTTGGAGGCCGCGAACTGGGCGGCGGCGAAGGCGAGTCCGCACGCCAGGGCGGGCACCCAGGTCTCGCGCAGTCCGCGGCGGCCGTCGACCAGGGCGACGAGAAGGAGCGGTACGACGAGCGCGAGCAGCGGCGTCTGGCGGCCGACGACCGTGGCGACGGTGTCCAGCGGGATGCCGGTGACCTGGGCGAGCGTCACGACGGGTGTGCCCATGGCGCCGAAGGCCACGGGCGCGGTGTTGGCGACGAGGGCGACGACCGCGGCGCGCACCGGGTCGAAGCCGAGCGCGACGAGCATCACCGAGCAGATCGCGACGGGCGCGCCGAAGCCCGCGAGCGCTTCCAGGAGCGCGCCGAAGCAGAAGGCGACGACGAGCGCCTGGACGCGCGGGTCGTCGGAGAGTCGCCCGAAGGAGCGGCGCAGGACGTCGAAGTGCCGGGTGCGGACGGTCATCCGGTACACCCACAGGGCGTTGACGACGATCCACAGGATGGGGAAAAGCCCGAAGACCGCTCCCTGTGCGGCGCTGGACGCGGTCTGGCCGAGCGGCATGCCGAACGCGAGCCAGGCGACGGCGGCGGCCACCGCGAGGCCGATGAGCCCGGCGCGGTGGGCCTTCATGCGGACGGCGCCGAGGAGCACGAGGACGGTGAGCAGGGGCAGGGTCGCGACGAGTGCGGACAGGCCGAGCGAGTCGGCTACGGGATCCAGTTCCTGGACGAACACACGGGCCTCCCCGGATGCCGTGATCTCTCACGGGTGGGGGGAATCGTCGGCTCCGTGGCGACGGGGCGTCAATGGGGCGTAGGGGATTGGTTGTTCAGGGGTGAACAACGGGGCTCTACGGAGAGGGCGATATCAGGGAAACGGTTTCCCAGGCGTCGGTGCGTCGGTGCTCAGGACTCCGGTGAGCGCAGCACGCGAAGGTGGCCCCGGCGTCCGACCTCCATCGGGTCCGCGGAGCGCGCCCCGCTCCCCCCGGCCTCCGCCGCGCGTTCCTGCGGACGGGCCGCTTCCCGCACGGCGTTGGCGAGCGCTTCGAGGTCGTCGCCGCTGGGGCGGGCCGGGCCCGAGCCGTCGGCGAGACGGACGACCTCCCAGCCGCGCGGCGCGGTCAGGCGCTCGGAGTGCTCGGCGCACAGGTCGTAGCAGTGGGGTTCGGCATACGTGGCGAGGGGGCCGAGGACCGCGGTCGAGTCGGCGTAGACGTACGTCAGCGTCGCGACGGCGGGTCGGCCGCAAGCGGTGCGCGAACAGCGACGTACAGGGCTCACGACGTTGGACGGTACCGCACTCTTGAGCGGGCCGCGACGACTCTCCACGAGGTCACTCCCCCGTGTCGTGCTGTGATCCCGCACACAGGCCTTCCGGAAAGCACCGCTCTGACCTGCGACGACACAAGGGACCAGAGTGACCTGCGGTGTTGAACCCGGTCACCACTCGGAGCAAATCCTGCCAATCGGGGCGAGATCGACGGTCCAGGAGAGATACGCAATCGAGCTCAAGCTTGGCTGGAATGGTCAGGAAGCGACATGCCGTGCTCCGTGCGGAAAGGGCGATCTCGAGGACTACGCTTCACCAGTGATGGACGACCCCGTACCGCCCCGCGCCGCCGAGCCGAGGCCCCGCCGCCGCGACCGCCACGGCAGGGGCATGCGCGGCCCTGTGGCGCCGCCCCAGGTCCCCCTCTCCGCGAGCCGCGCCGAGGCGTTCACGGACCTGGTGCAGGACTCCGTGGAGCGCCTTGAGCGGCGCTGGCCGCAGCTCACCGAGATCGACTTCCTGGTGCTCGAGGTTCCGCCCGTCTCCGGCGGGGGCGCCGGGGACGAGGGGTGGGAGGCCGAGGCCGTGCCGCTGGGCGGGACGGTGTCCGCATCCGAAGGGCGGCCCGCTCGGGTCGTCGTGTATCGGCGGCCTGTGGAGATTCGTACGAAGGGGCGGGACGAGCGGGCCGCGTTGGTCCACGAAGTGGTGGTGGAGCAGGTGGCTGAGCTTCTTGGGCTTTCGCCCGAGTCGGTGGATCCTCGGTACGGGGAGGAGTGACGGGCGGGGGCCTCGCGGGGCGCCCCAGTCCCACCCCTTCCCGAAACCAGGGGCTCCGCCCCTAGGACCCCTTTTTTCCGCTTTTTTCCGCGCTGCGCGCTCGTCCTCAAACGCCGGACGGGCTAAAACCTTCGCCGGTGCGGGCTGGAGCTACCTCTGCAGCACGTCAAGGTCCTGCTTCGCCTTCGGTACCGCCACCGTTCCCCTGTCGTCCGGGAGGGTCTGGATCGTGAACATGGGGATGCCGTTCTCGGGGAGTTCCAGGGTGCGGGCGGCGTGGACGGGGGCGCCTGGCTGGGGCTCAAGGGTGAGGGCGTAGGTGCCCTTGAGGCCGGATGGAGTCGGTGGGGTGACGGCGAGGGTCGTGCCGCCCTTGACCGTGTAGGTCTTCGTGGTCGGCTCGCCGGACTCCGTGCCCGCGGACGCGGTGACCTTGACGTGGGCCGTCCTGCCGGGGGCCACCAGGGAGAGCGTGGTGCCCTTGGCGCGGTTGTCGGCGGCCGTGGCGCGCGCGCCCACCGGGCTCGTCGCCGGGATGAACGCCGTCTCCTGCTTGGCGCCCTTGCCGCGGGTCACGCGCAGGGCGGCCACTACGGGGACGGGCTCTTCCGTCGGCGTCAGGAGCAGGGATCCCGCCTCGCCCTTGGTGACGTCGCCCAGGTCGACGGCGGCCGTCATGCCGGACTTGACGTGCAGGGTCTCGTTGCCCGCGGGGGTGATCGCGCCGGTGGGCGAGGCGAGCTGGACCTTCAGGTCGGCGTCGTCGCTGCCGGGCGCGAAGGCGACCAGGCGCACCGACGTGGCGTCCTTCGGGATGCCGGGCAGGACCAGGCTCGGCGCCGGGTCGGTGGACGGGGGCAGCCAGTCGCTGCCGAGCTGGTCGTCCGCCGACTGCACGGCGGCGGCCACGCGGCCGCTGCGCGCGGTGACGTGCAGGGTGAGGTTGGTCTGCGCCTTGCCGACCAGCGTGGACAGGAGCACCGGGAAGCTGGAGTGCGGCTGGATCTGGATGGACTCGCCGACCTCGGACTTGAGGGCGCCGTCCGGGCCGTACAGCTCGATGTCGACGACCGCCGCGGAGTCGTCCGGGTTGGTCAGGTGGACGTAGTCGTTGCGGCCCTTGGCGGTGCCGGCGCCGGGGAACCAGAAGTCGGTGTCCGGAGCCGTGCAGGCGGTGCCGAGGACACCGCGCCCCGCGCCCGCGCTGACCGTGGTGGTCTGCTGGACGGTCCAGCCGGGCGCGAGGGCGCCGTCGGCGGTGCCGACGAGCGCGGGCGCGTCCGCGTCGGACTGCTCGCCGGACACCGGCTTGCCCGGCGCCTTCTGCGCGAGGAACGGCTCGGCGTCCTTCCCCTTGCCCTTGCCTCCCTGCGGCGCGTCCGTCAGCTCCTTGACGACGGGCAACAGGGCGGCGCGGCCCTTGGTCCCGGAGTCCTTGGATGCGGGCGTGAACGCCGTGTACGCCGTCTCCGCGAGGTCGGACGCACTGGGCTCCGGGCACAGCAGGCTCGTGCGCTCCACGGGCAGCCGCTTCGCGGTCCGCGCGACCTCGTCGTCACCCGCGGGGGCGTTGACCGCGGCGAAGCCGGTGACGGCGGCGAGGGCCGCCGTCACGGCGATCAGGGACACGGTGGTGCGGTTCACTGCTGGCTCCCGTCGGGGCGCTCACTGTCGGTGCCGTGCGGGGGTCGCCGCGGCATCGGCGGGTGCTGGGGGTGGGCGGGGGCCGCGGCGTCCGCGGTGCCGTAGGTCTCCGTGGTGCCATAGGTCCCGCCGTAGCCCTGCTCCGCCGGGTAGGTCCCGCCGTACGCGTACGGGTCGTACTGGCCGCCCTGGTAGGCGTCCTGCTGGTACGCCTCGTGGCCGGTCTGTGCGTACGGCCCGCTCTGGTACTGCTGTTCGCCGTACGCGCCGTGGTCGGCGCCCGCGTGGGCGGGGGTCTGCCAGTCGCCGTGCGCGGGGGCGTGCTGGGGCGGCGGCACGGGCTGTGACGGGACCGCTCCCAGGGCCTCCTCTTCGGAGGGGGGCACGAACTGGCCGTCGGCCGCGGGCTGTTCGCCCTGGGCCCGCAGCCTGCGCGCCCTGCGGCCCTCTCCGGAGACCACCTGGGCGGGCACGGCCGCCTCCTCCGGCAGGTCGTCGTCCACGTCCTTGCGGCGCCCGGGCAGCGCCAGGACCACCAGGACGAGGGCGAGCACGCCCTGGGCCCACAGGGAGGCCGTGTGGGCCGCCGACGGCTCGTACGTGACGTCGAGCCGGCCGCCGGACGCGGGCAGTTCGAAGCCCTGGGCCCAGCCGTCCACGGTGGTGCGGGTGAGCGCGCGGCCGTCCAGGGTGGCCGTCCAGCCCGCGTCGGCCGAGTCGGCGAGGCGCAGCACCCGGCCCTCCTTGCCCGCCGGGATCGTCGTGTGCACCTCTACGGGGCCCGCGCCGACCGGCTGGGGGTCGCCCGCCTCGGGCACGATCGCGGCGCGCGCGACCTGCCGGTCCACGCGCCACAGGGCGCTGCCGTCCTCCTGGCTGAGCCGGGTGAGGCCGGGGGTCGTGTCCAGGGTGCGGCTGAGCTGGCGGGGCGCTCCGTCGCGTACGAGGACGTAGCGCACCGCGTACCCGCCGAGCTGGTCGGCCTGGTCGGCGCCGGAGCCCGCGAGGAGGCGGGCGACGATCCGGTCGAGGCGCCCGTCGGAGCCGTCGGCGGCGGCGAGCTCGGCGTCCCCCAGGCGGGCGCCCGAGCCGCGCACCAGGGTGTACGAGACCTCGGCGGGCGACGCGCTGTCCAGGACGAGCGTGCGGGCCTGGTCCTCGGTGCCGCTCTCCTCGGCGACGAACGCGGGGACCTGCGCGGGGTCGCGGCGCTCCACGGGCCCGTCGGCGCCGCCGATCATCCATCCCGCGGCGACGAGCAGCGGGCCCGCGGCCGCGGCGAACGCGATGAGCGCGGCCACCGGCTGACGCCAGCCGAAGCTCTGCTCGGCGACCCGCGCGCGGGCGCCGTCGGCGCCGAGCGCGGCGGCGGCGAGCAGCGCGATGCCGTACACGAGCGTCGCCGGGCCCGCCCACGCCGAGCCGTTCGACAGGGCAGCGAAGGCCAGGGACACCAGGGCGACGGCCCAGGCGGCGCGGACGGCGACCGTGCGCTCTGCGCGCAGCAGGGCGGCGAGGGCGGCGAGCACGATGCCGATGAGCATCAGGCCGTGCACGGTGCCCGGGCCGCCGGGGCTGGCGCCGAGCAGGTCGAGCGCGGAGGCCGCGCCCGTGCCGTACTCGAGTCCGGCCTCCTTGAAGAAGCCGAACGGCAGCAGCGTCAGGGACCACGGCGCGAGGACGAGCAGCGGCACGCCGAGGGCGGCGAGGAACCTGAGGCCGTACGCCGTGATGTCGTTCCGGCGCAGCGCGAGGACCAGGAGGCCGAGCACCAGGGCGATCGGCCACACGATCGGCGTGAAGGCGGTGGTGACGGTGAGCAGCAGCGCGTACGCCCAGGTGGCGCGCCAGCTGCCGCGCGTGCCCTCCGGAGAGGTCAGGCCGCTCGCGGCGGCACCCGCGCGGGCGATGAGCGGCAGCAGGACGGCGAGCACGGCGGTGCCCACGCGCCCGCCCGCGAGCGCGCCGGTGGCGGCCGGCAGCAGGGCGTACGCCACGGACGCCCACGCGCGCAGGAGCCGCGAAGGGACGAGGGGCCGGGACGCGAAGTAGGCGGTGAAGCCCGCGAGCGGCACCGAGCCGATCAGGAGCGCCGTGACGGCGAGTCCGGCGGAGCCGAACAGGACGGTCGACAGGGCGGCGACGAGCGCCAGGTACGGCGGTGCCGCTTCCGTGCCGCCGATGCCCACCGGGTGCCAGGCGTCCGCGTAGCGCGCCCAGAGGTCCGACGCTCCGGCGGGCGCGGGCAGCAGCGCGCCGCCCGCGAGCACGCCGCCGCCGATGAGGGACCGGCAGGCGATGAGCGAGACGAAGAGCAGCACTACGAAGAGCACGGGTCCCGGCTTGCGCGCGATGCGCTTGAGGCGGGCGAACTGCTCGACCTCCAGGAAGTCGGCGTCGTCACCGCCGGGGCCCGACTCGACGGCTCCATGGCGGCCGCCGGCGGACACCTCTGGGTCGGAGCGGCCCACGACATGGCTCGCGACCTGTTCGACGGTGGCCCGCACCGTGGCGCCGGGCGGCGGGAACAGGGGCCGCATCTCGCCCGCGTCGGGCACCGGCGTGCCGCGCTTCTTGCGGGCGGCGAGGATCCGCTCGGGCCGCAGCAACGTACCGAAGAGACCGGCGACTTCGTCGACGGCCTGTCCCGGGGCCTTGCCGAGGAGGTAGGCGAGCGTGCGCAGCAGCGTGCCGACGACGAGCCGCACGAAGACCCAGGGCAGCACCATCGTGCGGGAGTTGGCGAGCAGGGTGTACGCCGCGCCCGCCTTGTCCACGCGGTGCGGCGACGAGGCCGTGCGGCCCGCGCAGTCGACGGTGCGGCGCTCGCGCGAGGCGGCCTCCGCGTGCCGCACGACCGCGTCGGGGGCGACGATGACGCGGTGTCCCGCGGTGTGGGCGCGCCAGCACAGGTCGACGTCGTCGCGCATGAGCGGCAGGCGCCGGTCGAACCCGCCGAGCCGCTCGTACACGTCGCGCCGGATCAGCATGCCCGCGGTGGACACGGAGAGCACGGGCCGTACGTGGTCGTGCTGGCCCTGGTCCTGCTCGCGGCGGTCGAGGCCGGTCCAGCGGCGCCCGGAGTGGGCGATGGAGACGCCGACTTCGAGGAGCTGCCTGCGGTCGTACCAGCCGCGGAGCTTGGGGCCGACGACCGCGACCTCGTTGCCCGCCTCGCGCTCCGTCTCGACGGCGCGCAGCATCTCGGCGAGGGCGCCGGGCTCGGGGGCGCAGTCGTCGTGCAGGAGCCACAGCCACTGCTCGGGGGCGCCGTACGGCAGGTCCGGCAGGTCGTACGCCTCGTCGCGCCAGGTGCGGCTCACCGGGTCCCAGCCGCTCGGGCGCTTCAGGTACGGCAGGTCCTCCGGGGTGAGCACCGGCGCCGTGCGGACCGCTTCGTCGACGGCGGTGCCGAAGCCGGAGCGGCGGGCCAGGTGCAGCACGCGGTCGGCACCGAGCGCCTCGGTGACCAGCTGCGCGGAGTCGTCGGCGCTGCCGGTGTCGGCCGCGACCGCGTTCTGTACGGGGCGGTCCTGGCCGAGCAGTCCGGCCAGGGCGTCGGGCAGCCAGCGGGCGCCGTCGTGGGAGACGAGCACGGCGGTCACGACGTGCCGCGGGAACTCGGGTGGGCTTGCCGGGTCGAACCCGGCCGCGCGGGACGGGTCGAACCCGGCGGCAGCGGCTTCGTGGGCTGCCGGATGGCTGTGCACGGACATCGAGGTACGGGCCCCGGTTCGATGGACTGTGGTGGACGTCTGCGCCCTGCGGGAGGGCTGTGGCGTCTCGGACGGGGCCCCACACTAACGGCTGGCACGACACCAGCCCGCCGCCTGTGGATAACCCATGGGCGACGGGCTGGTGGGGGTTCCTCGCGGGGGCACCCCGGACCCGCCCCTTCCCGAACCAGGGGGGCTC